>JACMNA010000029.1 GCA_014378765.1 Bdellovibrio sp.
CGGGAGTTGGCCTTAAAGAAGGCGCGATCATGTCGATGCTTTAGAAGCTACGCCTGCGACCGATGGTGAATATCATCTTCGGTAATATTCTGATGAGTGACCGCCAGCCGCATAAGTTCTGCCTGCACGCCAGGCTCGGCTTCTGCGGCTTTTTTCTTTTCGTAGCTGGCATCTGACTTCATGACCCACGTTTGTTGGGTGTCATTCCAATAAAGTTGTAAGATTCCCCATAACTTTTCTTTCGCGTGCTTGTCGTACACCGGGCAGAGTGATTCAACCCGCGCGTGAAGATTGCGGTACATCCAATCGGCCGAGCCGATGTAGAAATCTCCGTCGACTGGGTTTTCTTGGCCATTTCTAAAATAAAAAATTCGTGAGTGTTCTAAGAATCTTCCGATCGTTGATTGCACCTGAATGGTTTCACTGACGTCTTTAACGTTCGGCCGTAAACAACAAAATCCACGTACGATCAAATGAATCGGCACTTTATTTTGGCTAGCGTCGTAAAGCGCCATCGAAATATCGTTTTCTTCCATGTTGTTAAACTTTGCCATGATCAGTGAGGGTTTGCCGGCCTTCGCGTGATCCCGCTCGCGCTGAATGAGTTCTTTCATTTTATTGAACATATTCACCGGCGCTAATACTAAATGCTGGTAATCTTGCTTTAATGATTTTCCGGTCAGGTAATTAAAAAATTCGACGAGTTCTTGCGTGATACGGTCGTCGCAGGTGAGTAAGCCCATGTCGGTATAAAACCGCGACGTGGCAGCGTTGTAATTACCAGTGCCGACGTGCGCGTAACATCGAACGCGGTCGAATTCTTTGCGAACGATCAGCGCGGTCTTGGCGTGCGTCTTGAGGCCGACAACGCCGTACACCACGTGCACACCCGCGTTTTCGAGTTCTTGCGCCCAGTAAATATTTCGTTCTTCGTCAAAGCGCGCTTTTAATTCGATCAAGCACACGACCTGCTTGCCTTCTTCGGCCGCCAAGATCAGCGCTTTAATAAAAGGCGAGTTGTCGCCCGTGCGGTACAACGTCATTTTAATCGCTAACACATCGGGGTCGTGAGCGGCATCGCGAATCAGGCGCTCGACACTTGAAGCGAAACTTTCGAACGGATGGTGTAATAAAATATCGCTTTTACGAATGGCTTCAAAGATTGAAGACGTGGGCTCGCCTAACAGGGCACTCGGCACAACGGGTGACCACAGCGGATATTTATGATCGGGCCAAATTAAAAGATTCGTGATTGCACCAAAATCGGCTAAATCAAATTCGGCCGACATTGGAAAGATATCTTCTTCTTTTAGCTCAAGCTGACTCATTAAAAATTCTTTGGTCCATAAATCGGTGCATTCGCCGAATTCAATTCGCACAATTTCGGCGAAACGGCGTTGGCGTAATTCTTCTTCGATCATGGCTAATAAATCTTCGACGTCTTCTTCTTCGCGGTCGGAATCTGCATTTCTTGAGACGCGAAATAAAACGTGGCCCACCACTTTCATCGATGGGAACAAATCGGGCAAGTGCGCACGGATTAAATCAACGACGTGAATCCATTTTTTTGTACCGTCGACTTGAATCCATTGATTAATAACGCGAGGAATTTTCACGCGCGCGAACAATTTTTCGTCAGAATTATTTGGATTTAATAGTGAAACACCAAGCGATGTAGATAAATTTGAAATAAATGGAAATGGATGCCCAGAATCTACCGACAAAGGAGTCAAAACTGGAAAAACATTTTGGTTAAAGTATTCTTTTAAATGTTTTTTTTCGGTTTCTTTCAAATCTTTATAACAGGCTATTTCGCAACCCTCAATCTTTAACTCTTTCACTAAAAGTTCGTACGCTTCTTTTTGCCGTTTCAACATCGGTTGCAAGTGATTCATGATCATGGCTAATTGCATTTCGGGAGTTTGTGAATCAGAAGACTTCGTCGACACGCCGTAAGCCACGTGGCGCTTGAGTCCACCCACCCGCTTCATAAAGAACTCATCTAAATTTGAACTAGAAATCGAAAGAAATTTGACTCGCTCTAGTAACGGATTTTTATTATCTTCCACTTCGGCTAACACGCGCAAGTTAAAGTTTAGCCATCCTAATTCGCGGTTAGAAAAAATAAGCCCAGAAGAAAGCGGATGCTCGACGTTCTTATGACGTTTCTTTTTTCTGACCGTCGGTTTGGTCGCTTTTTTTTCACGGGCAGACATATTCAGGTTTTCTATACGCCGCATAGGCTGGGTTACAAAGGTCATAATCTTTCATCAGCCAATCGTAGTCTTTGGCTTCTCGAACAAACGCACTCATTGCTGGATGCAAAAACTGCACGTGCCAATTGCGGAAAGTCAGCTGCTCGAGCGACTCTTCTAAACTTTTTTTATTTATTATTTTTTGATAAATGCCGGCAATCATTCCCGTTCGATCGGCGCCCACGCGGCAGTGAATGAGCATGGGGTACTGTTTAGTCGAAAATATATCTAGAATATGTTGAATCAGTAGGGGCTCAGGAAAGTGATCATCCGAAAGCATCATGTATTCGTAATGCACGCCTTTTTTAAAAATGATCGGCTCTTCGGCCTCGTAGAACATCGTTTTTTGGGGCGAGCCTCGTAAACTTATCACTGTCTTAATTTGATACTTATCGATAATCTCCACTAATTCTTTTTCGTCTAATTGCGCCGAGCGATAAACGCGATTAGGCTCGACCACGTCGAAATTTTGGCTGATTCGCCATACCGATGTTTTGTAAATATAGGCGGCGAACAAAATAAAAATAATAAACGAAATCGGGTAGATCAATTTTTTCATGCTGGACCTCACGTTGATAATCTTCATCTCAGAATATACCAGAATGATCTAGGTAGACTCAAGTCAAGATAAGGCTAAGAAGAACCGATAAGCCACCAATGACAACTTCATTAGCAAGATACCACGCCCGCGCTCCGCGCTATATACTCGACACCGTCGATAATAATTTGATTCGGCTTTCTGGAGCCGAGCGTAGGTCTTGGGAAGAGGCCACCGAAATTAAAGACATTTCGCTGACCGGGCTTTCATTTACGGCGCCCGCCGATCTATCACCGCAATTAGGCGAGATGGTAAAAATTCAATTTTCGGTACCGGGTTCAGAACAAATGGCCTGTTACGCGGTAACGATTCGCATCGAACGTACATCATCTTATGAAAACCTAATCGGAGTGCATTTTTTTAAGTTAGATCGCGTGCAAAGACTTAATCTAGTGCAAGGACTCAGCGCTCGCATTCAATATCATCCCACCGTCGCAGTTCCTGCGAAAGAATCTCGCTACTTACAAATAATTGCGATTTTAGGCTTAGTCTTCGCGGTGCTCAGCTGGCTTACGCTTATGAAACTCTACTTTCTGTAGACTTTCCCGTTCAAAATCTTGTTAAATAGTGCCATGGATGAAATTGAAAAATTTTTTAAGTGCCCGTACTGCTTCGAAAAAATTTCGATGCTACTAGATGTATCCACCGAACAAATGCAAAGTTATATTGAGGACTGCGAAGTGTGTTGCAACCCGATTCAAATTTCTTATTCAGCCGAGCCCGGAAAAGTAAAAGGCTTTGTTGCAAACAAAGCCCAGTGACCAAGTTAGAATTTACGTAACAAAACTACTTACAACTGTAAGTGGCTATCTAATTTACTTACAACTGTAAGTGGCTAAGGCAATCGACATGCCTTGTTTTATTGAATTTGCGTTTGCATTGCCGCAGTAACCGACGCCATCACCCTTGGTAACTTGCATGGCGATGGTCCGACCTTCTGATTGCCATTTTTTGATTTGCTTTTTGGCTTCAATCAAATCGTCGCCTTCGAATTTATCCCAACCGCAATTTTTTTGTGGTTCTGCATTAGGAGCTACGTAAGGTTCAGTGATTGATTTAGTTAACACGTTCTGTAATTGGCTGCGGTAGCCGCTGGCCAATTGATACGCTTGCGATTCTACGCACGGACGTCCATCGCCTTGGCTATAGCCACATTGAATAAATTCAATTGAATGAAAATTAACTGAATTTGTGATTTGCGGCGTTTGAACGTTTCCATCCCAGCAAAATGTACTTTTAGCTTCTTGCACGGCGATTCCAAAATAAGTTTCAAAGGCCGTCGAGTAATTGCCCGAGTACCAAAGGCCACCGAACATTTTTTTACGTAATGAAGAATCATTTGCGTTTGATAAGCCCTCTACAACTTGCGCCATCATCGGCGTGCGTGGAGTATCTGGATACATATCATTTGAAGCGCGGTTAATTTTATCGATGATCATTTCTTTTGAAGGTCTAAAATTATTGCGGTCAGATCCATTCTTTACTTGGCAGGCTAAGAACATAACATCGGCCAAGGCTTGACCTTTCACGGAAAGCTGACGAACTTGTGGGTTTACAGGAACATCACATTTCAAACATGATAAGACGTTAGTCGACGAGTCTTGGTTACAAGTTCCATTTGAAAGTTTATAGCCAAATACGGGAACCACTGGTTGGTCAGGTACGGCCGTTGCTTTATTACTTGGCTCGGATACCGGAGTGAATTCAGTTTTTCCGCAAGCCGTTAATAAACTAGCTACGACTAAAGTTACGATTACGTGGTTGTTTTTTTTCATCTGACACCTCTTGTTCTGCACATAGTTTCGGCGGATGTGACCAACGACTTAAGACCTACGGTGAGGAAAAAGTAAATAAGGTTCACAAAAGTCGCGTTCATATTTTTTCGTAAAACGATTGGACACTTTGCTGAAACTATATGAAGCAATAAGCTGCAAATTCTAAAATATGCGCGCTCGACCAGACGGAAGTCTGGGTGTTTGCTTTACTTCTTATTTTTCTATTCTCCGCCTAGTTTTTACCCGGCAGGACCGGTTTCGGCCACGACTCTGAAGAAGTACTGGCCAAAACTTCGCCGCGAGATACGGATAATCAGGTGGATATGGTCGCCAACAATTGCCAGTGGTAATGTACGAATGAAATGGCTGAATACAAGTTGGCGCTCGGATTAGTCATTGATCGCTGTAACGCATAGATCAAATCACAGTGCTAAAGGCCAATTCGTTTTAAAAAGTCGTTTTTTGAGATCAGTTTGCCGCCGAAAGTTTCGCATACGGAGGTTA
>JACMNA010000030.1 GCA_014378765.1 Bdellovibrio sp.
TGGCATTGGCAATTTAAAGACTTAGACGGCGTTACCCAGCTTGATTGCAAGGTAAATGAAGGCAAAGCTAACTGTGAACTTTTAAACTAGTTATCGCATTTCTGACCAGAATTAATCGCCGTATCATAGATTTTCATCATTGAAGAAGTAATAGCGGAAGCCATTTGACCAATAAAAAAATAGGCAGTCGATTACGCAGTTTGGCCGTTAGGTTTTACTTCTGCTGATTCTTTTGAATGTGCATTTGCAAAGTCCACAGCCGCATCTGCTTTAAATATTCATCTTTCATGCCGTAAAGAACGACTTGATGAAGAAATGCTTTTTCGGCATTGGCTTTTTCATCTACGTAGTGAACCTTAACTTTCATTTCTCTTAAAGCAGTTTCATCTTCTTGCGTGAGGGCAATGTCGATCATATCGTTAACTTTAAATTGCTTAGTGTGGTTAAACGCCATGGCGGCTTCAGAAAATTCTTCGACGACCATCTGTTCTGATAGACAAATTAAACCCTCGCCCGGAACGGTCGCTAGCTGCGAAACTTCTTTTTCTTGCATCAACGGAAAAATTACTTTCATCGCTTTAATTAAATACGATTTATCAAGCGGTTTTTCGAATCGAAAGTGTTCGATAGCCAAGCGCTCTTCCGTTTTTTCTCGATCTAAAATTTCTTGGTGCAGTCTAAAAATGACGGGTGGGCGTAAAAATTCATTTTTTAATGCAGCCGCTTCGTAAGGTGTATCGGTAATAAGAAAATCAGCTTGAATTTTACTGGTCGTCTTAAAATCTTTTTTGTGCATAATCATATTAGATCGAAACGTACGTTCAATTAACTGCTGAATGAGTAAAGCCGTTGGCTCGTCTTCAATGTGAATAATAATGTCGGCGCCCGTCTGCGTATTTGACATGTTCCCATTCCAAACCGGGCTTTTAAAACGTTGCTTGCTGGCTGCCACTCTTTTGCGGATTTGCATAAGCACGGGCGTCGTCATTTGCGCGTAACAAAGCTCGTACCCATCGGCGTGTTCACTAACAACGCGACCCCAGACGTGCTGAGTTTTAAGATGGGCAAAAAAGGAATGGTAAAATTTGTAAGCATTGCCGACAACTAATGGATAGGCTTTATCAATTTTAAAACCGGACTCATTTAGTTGTATAAACTTAAACTTTTTAAGCGACTCTAATTTATTTTTTGCAACTGTCGTGTGAACAAACTGGGTTTTAACTTTTTTCTCTGGAAACAAAAGAAAGCGGGTGTGTTCTTTTAAAATTGTTAAATCAAAAGGCTTGTATAATAAGTTTTTTGCGACCGAAGCTTCAAGCCGCTTCGCTGATTTAAGTGGATCATCGAACAAACTAATAAGAACATTACATTTATAATTAACAGCTAACTTTTCAACCGATTTTTCGGGCTCGGTACCAAGTGTTTCAAGTGGAACCATCAGTACTAAAATATTATTGGCGGCATTTTCTGGCTTTGCAAATTCGGCCGTGAAAGCCGCTAGATTATTAAATATAAGAACTTTGTGATTGGCTTCTTTTGAAATATCACGCCAACACTCTTCAATGACCGCGATCGATTTAGGATCAGTCTCAATTGCTACTAAACATGCCATACTTTAATTATATAGTTAAAATAGCAAAACTACCAGCCGGATTTGCGACGTTTCTTGCGACGACTAAGGACCAGCTCAGCTGAAGTCTTGTCATTTTTTTGTGAGATTGTGAGATCTTGTTTTTCCATACAATTGAAATACATCAGCCATTCTCGTTCGCCAATGAGTACTTTTTAAAAAATGAAAATTTCTTAAAAAATGTTTTAAAGCTTCAATAGTCGATAAGAGCTATGTGTTATTTTTTTGCAGAGCATCTATTGCAACCAAAAAAGAACTAGCCCTAAGTCTATAAATCTGAAATTTATTTTCAAAAATTACAAGTACTTAGACGAAAGTCTTAATTTATGAGTTTAGATCTGATTCGAATTGAAATACCCAGTACAAAGTTAGAGCGTTTTAAGCCAGTTATGCGAAATACAAATTTTATTATTTAGATGTTGCATGATAACGTCGAGTCTAGTTCAATTATTACAGATCGATAAACTTTAATGTCATTCACGGAGGGATGCATGCTGAAGTGGATTCTTGGTCTTGTGTACTTTGTATCTATTGATGTATCTGCAACTAGGCTAGGAACTGAATTAGGCCCTGAATTGGAAATGGCCCTTAAAGGGCAAGACCAGTTCGAGTACTCGCAATATTTTGTAGTTAAAGAAGAATTGCGCTCAGCTAGTCTTAACTTATTAAACTTAAAATTAATAAATGAAAAATTTCCCCTGCCTTCCGACCCTTATCAAAGAGAACCTCAATTTGGAGGTTGGATCTTTCGAGATGAAAGAAAATGTATTAATACCCGCGCGGAAGTTTTAGAGCGCGATTCAAAATCAAACGTCACGTATAGACCCAACGGCTGTACAATTTTAAATGGGCAGTGGGACGATGTTTATTCGGGCCAAGAATTTTCATCGGCGGAAGAGATTCAAATTGATCATTTTGTTCCGTTAAAAAATGCGTATATGTCGGGGGCTTTTGAATGGAATTACAAAAAACGCTGCTTGTATGCAAACTACTTAGGAAATAATTTTCATTTGTTGGCCGTTAGCGGAAAAGAAAATATGCATAAAAGTGATCACGCCCCCAACGAATATGTTCCGCCGAATAAAAAGTACACTTGTGAATATCTCAAACATTGGCTGCAGGTGAAGCTGATCTGGTCGTTACGTTTAACGCCAGTGGAAGTGGATGCGATCAAGCAAAAGGCCGCCGAAGCACAGTGCGGGGGCAACGCCTTCATAATAAGTCAGCAAGACCTCGACGAGCAGCGACGCTTTATGGTTGATCATGCGAACCTTTGCAATTCGCACCAGTGACTTTGAACATCAGTGACTTTGAAAGCGTTCGATGTATTGGCAGCGCTGACATAAGTTTTCAATTAATTTTTTTTGCTTAAAGCCTTTTAGTATATTCTGCGCGCGCTCGCTGGCAAGTATATCCAGTAAGGACTGTTCTTGAATTTGGCCTAACGGAATATTGCCTTCTTTATCAAGACAGCAAGGCACAACTGTGCCATCCACTAACA
>JACMNA010000031.1 GCA_014378765.1 Bdellovibrio sp.
CCCTGACTGCCCCTGTCATTGATGGAGAGCCCTATTTGTCCATTTATTTTCAAAGTAATTTAATATTTCATTCTTCCATTTTATAAGCGTTGATTTAAGCCGATGAACGGCTTCCGGCGGCGACATAATCATTTGGTTGATAAGTCATTCTAAATTTATTTTTGCGATCCTGTGGTCTCGACAGCGATAAACTTCGCGTAGTTTTTTTGATCCGATAAAGTTCATCAAGCTCGGGATGTTTTTTTAATATTGATCGACATCTGATCTTACAAAATAATCTAAATCCTTACGGTTTTTTAAAAGCATTCTTCTGCGTTTGAGATCCTGCCTGTGACCATGGATATCTTTTCTAACTTTTAAAAAGTGCCGGCGTAATTAGCCATAACATATGGAACTTATCGGCAATGTTATTTGCATTTGGAAAAAATTCTTTTATTAGGCTGCGATAACCATTAGACATATCGATGACCAGTACTTTTATATCTTTGCGAAGCAAGATGCGCAGTATATGCTTTTGAAAATTATTTTTGCCTGTCAAATTGATGGACAGTTACATGCCGGCTTATAAGTATTCTACTATATCTAGCTAAGGCTCAGCGATTGCAGACTAAGAGTTGCATCAAGTATTTACTTTTCTTGCTATTAGGAGGGTTAATTATGCTTAAGACTCTTCTTGTCTTTGAAGCAGGATTTAAAAGTGATCGAGAATACTGGCTTTTGGATTTTAAGATGGCGGGTTACAAGTTAGTCCTTGTTCAGCCATGGCCTGTTGATTGGGAATCAACCTATGTAGATCATTACATGCAATGCAAACTTCATCCTTGGACAAATGAAACTAAAATACATGTCGTAAACTTTGCAAGGAAGCATTCTGTATCAGGAATTGTTTGTTTGAATGAGGGAACAGTTCCATTTGCAAATGAGATTGCGAACTTGCTAAACTTGCCAAGTTTTTCGAAGGAATCAATTATTGCTTTACGAAATAAGACGATAATGAGGCAGAAGCTTTCATTTACTTCCATAAAACAACCCTCATTTCAAATCATACCTGCAAACGATAAATCTGTAGATTTTTGTGTCCCTTACCCAGCAGTCGTTAAGCCTGCTGAGTTTATGTCTAGCCTTGGCGTTAAGTTGGTTAAAAATGATGATGAGGCATCATCAGCTATCTTAGAAGCAAGGGAAGTAGATTTCGAAGGAGAAAATTTGAGGGCGCATTACGGTTTTAATGCTGACGTTCTTTTAGAAAGTTATGTGCACGGAGACGAATATAGCTTTGAAACATTTATCCAACATGGCGAAATAGTCGACTTTTTCATTACAAAAAAATTTAAATGCGAGGAGCCTTATTTTGATGAAATAGGCCATCTAACAAGCCCAGACATTTCAGATGAGCTTCATCTTGAAATTTACAAGTTCATTCATACATTGCACAAAGAATTACAAATCGAAAATGCAGTCACGCACACCGAAGCTAAAATACTTCATAAAGAAATCACACTTATAGAAATTGCGTGTCGCCCTGGTGGGGATTTCATACCAAAAATCCACGAATATTCGGCAAATTTCAATTTTCCTCGGGCAGCCGCAGAAATTTATACGGGTACAAAAGTTAGTCAAGTTGCCTTGCCGCGGGAGTTGCGGCAGAAGATTGCAATCTTTTTTCCTTATGATACTAAAAAATATAAAATAACTAAAGATAAAGTATTAGCAGCTGTTAAAAACTCGAGCATTCTCGAATTTGTTTTTGATGAAAATAAAGAATCACTTATCAATCCAGGATTATATACTTTAAGGCGTGGCAGAATCATATTTTACGCTTCTGATAACACGCCAAAAGTACTAAATGAGTTGGCTGCTTTGGCTATGGGACTTTAGTATGAAAATACGTTTATTTATATCAAATTTTTTATTTCAGTTTCCTGTAGGTATCGTGCTTATTCACGGATTGTTTTTAAGGTCAAATGATCAGAATAAATTACAATACGCTATTATTGCCTCAATGGGAGTTTTTGCAGCTTTACAATTCGGCGGTACTTGGATCATTTCTTGGATTAAGCGTGAATATCTTATGAATCCTCATTTTTGGATGATTTTGAGAATCGTGGGTGGTCTCTTATATCTGTGTGAGAGCGCAAGCATAATTATTTTGGGTGCAGCATTAATGGGTTTTTCGCAGGCCCTCTATTATCGGTTTACACGTCAAGCAGTAGCTCGCATATGGCGAGAGTCTAAAATTCAAGAGCAAATGTATATCAATATAAATCTCAGCTCAAATTTGGCATTTTTCATTCTGCCGCCTGTAGGCTCTGTATTATCATCAATTTTTAACATAAATGTTCTTATGCTCGGCTCTTTATTTTTATCTACCATAGGTGTTTACTTAATATTTGATTTATTGTCTGGGGATAATTTAAAAAGTTATCCTTTGGATTCCGGTAGCAAAATCTTACCAAATTTAAATGGCATAATTAATAAACGTGAATTTTCAAAGGATGTTTTCTTCTTAGCAAGCTTTGTAATACCCTATGGAATTATGATGGCTCTCATACCTATAAGAACAAAGGGTGAGGGGTTGGGCATAGACACCAACGCACTGCTAATAAGTTTTAACGCAGTTTTAGTAATTGCTGTTCTATCATTTAAAATGTTGATTACGAAACTAAGTCCTAAAACTATTGTTTTTGATAATAAGTTATTATATTTTAGTTTAGCCGCATGGGCGTTAACTATTGCATCTGCATTTTTATCCTTTAAGTTTTTATTTTTAAGCTTCATACTTTGGAGCATACTTGAGGCGCTCCAGCTACCAGCGATTGAGCAGCATATTTTTTCACAGCGAAATTATTCAAATACGTGGATTGACCGTTTATTGGTTGTTGACATCGTGGGCGGATTAATTGCTCCACCATTTGCCGCAATTCTTTCCAGTGTCGCGAGATTATTATGATGTCAAACAAGGTAATCTCTGAGTGGTATATCGTAAACGAAATATCTGAAAACATTTTTTGGGTTCGAGAACCTGGCTTTGTAAGTTTTTTTATTTTTCGAAACGACAAAAAAGCTTTACTTATAGACTCTGGCCTAGGACTTAGTTTAACAGCTGCAAAAGAATTGTTTACCCAACTTAATATTCAAGAATATGACGTTATTTGTACCCATGGTCATTGTGATCATATCGGCCTAAATGGAAACGCAAAAAATATTGGAATTTCAAACAACGAATGGGAAAAATTTGAAAAGCAAAATGAAAAAAACCAATTACTTAATTTTTTAACTATGCTTGAAAAAAATGGTAAGAAGCCAAGTATTCTTAATGAAAGAGAAATTTTAGGCTTCAATAATTGGATTCCGACCCATTTCTTGGCTAGTGGACAGTTAATTAATTTTGCTAATTGGAAGTTCGAAGTCAAGAGCGTACCAGGACACACATGTGGTAGCCTGATGTTTCATGAACTAACTACCAATTTTCTATTTTCTGGAGATGTAATTTACACTGGCAAAATGTACATGCATTTGAAAGATAGTGATATTGATGACTTTTATAAATCAATCGAAAAACTGTGTACATTAAAAGAAATCTACCCAAGGTTGAAAGTTTGGCCATCCCATAATGTCATCCCGTTGCCTGATGACTATCCTAAAAAAGTTCAAAGGGCGTTAGGGCTGCATAGCGACGGCGAACTACCGGTAGTTGGAAAATGGCAAAAAGATTTAATATTTGAAGAGGGATTAATATACAGCTATGACGGCGTCGAAATTGTAGTGAGGTCAAAATGAGTAAGGTATTAAAATGCGCGAATATTGGCATAGATGCTTTTGTTAATGTGCATCTGAGGACTGCATCATCAAATGATTTGCCTTTAATTATCGAAATGGAAAATGAGCTTTGGCCTGAGGGCCAAAGATGTTCTGAAGAAAATTTTTTAAAGCGAATCGCAACATATAATGCTGGATTTATTTTAGCATTCGACAATTATGGCAAATTGGTCGGAACTTTTTATTGTGTGAAGCGTAACTTTACACCGAAAAGAGGAAAATATACTTGGTATTCTGAAAGTGGAGATGGAGCCGGTAGCACTCATCTCAATGGTGGTAACGCCTTGTTTGGGATTTCAGTTACCGTTCGGCCTGTCGCACCCAAAGGAACGCTTAGGATGCTTTTCAATGGTTGGCGTTCCCTAGCGAAAGAGGAGAGCTTATCTTATATCTTTGGTGGTAGTCGTATCCCAGGCCTCAGTACATTCAGTGGTAATCCCGAAGAATACCTATCGCTTGTTAAAGGACGCAAATTATTTGACCCAGTTTTATCTAAATATATGTCATGCGATATGAAGGTGGGTAATTTAATTCCCCAATATTTTCGTGATTCTGAAAGTTGTGATTTTGGGGTAGAAGTATATGACCTTATCATTTTTTAATTGAGGATGGCGCACCAATGTTGAAATATCGCATACTTCTTTCAATTTTTTTTATCATCGGGCCTGTACACGCCAGATCGACTTGTAATTTAAATGTTGGCGTTCCTGTTCAACCCATCAAAAAGGATCCTGTAAAGGCCATTAGCTGGTGGGACAAGCGGCTAGTTACGTTACAATATGACACTCTAGTAAGGTTTGGTAATCATGGTGAAATTTTACCTTGGTTAGCTAAGAAATGGGAAATTTCAAGTGACTTGAAGCGATTGACCTTTGAATTAAGGCCCGGCGTTTCATTTTCAAATGGCACTATTGTAAATGCGAAAAGTGTTAAAAATAGCCTGGATGAATATTTTGGAATTAATTCGGTAGATTATAATAGGTTTAAGGACATCAAAAGCATTAAAGCAATAAGCGAGTTTATAGTTGAAATTAAGCTAAAGCGCCCCTTCCTGCCGCTGCTTTTTTATTTAGCAACACCAAGGGCAAGTATTTTTTTAAGGCAAGGCGCGCACTTGTACGGCAGTGGACCTTGGGTTCCAAGCGATATGATAATTCATGATTTGAAAAGCAATTCGTGGAGAAGAAATAAAGACTATTTTAAAGGGGCACCAATTTGTGATTCACTTAACTTGGTATTATTGCCACCTAAAAATATCGAAAAGTTTTTTATTGAAAAAAAAGTAGACCTTGTTGAATATTATGCAGCAGAAAATTTGTCACAGTTTCAAGAAAATTCTATTGCTGGAAATGTTTCGATAAAAAGTTTTCCATCCTACGACAAGGCAGCAATTTTTTTTACTGAAAAAAATGAGAAGTCCAATTCGATTAGTGAGCGGCAATGGCTAGCTAGAAAGATATCAGCATATTTTTCTAAATTAAATTTAGATTATAGTAGATGTAGTATCCTGCCTGTCAATTTTGGAAACTCAGATAGAAAGTGTGACTCTTTTAAAAAACAAGAAGGAAAGGCTCCGATTTCACTTGAGTTATATCTTCAGGACGACGAGAGATATCAATTTTTGATAAAATTATCCAAATCAGACTTAGAGTTGAAGAGTAGGTTTAATTTTAAACTTGTTAATCTTGAGGAGATGTATGCTGCTCATGGAAATGGAAAAGTATCTGCCCACGTAGAAACGCTTACAATGCAAATTCCAGATCCTTATGGAGTATTAAGTATATTTGTATCAAATTCTCGTGAGAACTTCTCAAAATATGCCAATCCAAAGTTTGACAGTTTGCTAACTTCAGCAGTTAGTGAGTCAGATGCAGGGAAGCGAACTAAATTGTATTCAATGGCTGAATCGATTCTGTTAAATGATGGAATTATCATACCACTTTTGCAACAAAGAAGAATAGCCTTAATTTCTAAATCATTGCACGGCTATGCAACCAGCTCGGTTGGGCCTTTTTATGCTAGCTACGATAGTATATCAAAAGATTCTGATTGATATGAAAAACTTTGATATAAGTTTGATTAAGCTATTTTTTTCTGGCAGTTGGCCTTTATTTGCATCTTTTTTGTTGGGCTTATTTTTGATAATTCTTTTTCGAACAGTCCGCAAGTTTAGAAATTTCTTCGGATTAGCATTTATTGCGTTGCCAGGATTTGTTTTTTTAATTTTCAGCCTCATCGCGATGTTATATTCTTTTCAGGAAATTGGTAAATTAATAGAAACAGAATTTCAAAAAGCTTCATCAGTTTTTAAGGAAAGTGAGATAAAGCTTGTGCAATCATTGCAAATTGGTGCCTACCTTGAGACCGGAAGAATTCTCAATGAAATTTCTAGTCGAGCTAACATTGTGGGCGCTAGTATTTTTTTAATGCCTAATAATAGTCTTGTAGCTGAGGTTGGGTATATTGACTCAAAATTAAAAGCAGAAGTAGTTTCGCTTGAAAGTAAAGATATTGATGGAAGCCCAATTCTGTGGGGAAAAGTTATTTTTCAAATCGATCGCAAATTTGTTATGTCGAAATTGGCTAATATTTCTGGGATCTGGGGTAGGTCAATGATGATTATAACTATTACGGTTTTTCTTTCGTCGTTGATATTAGCATTTTATTTTTTTCGCCATTTGTATCGTCCAGCTAAATTTGTAAATGCACTCAAGCTGGCAGTTGACGGAGCAAGTTCTAGCAATGAACTAGTTGAAGCTGTTAATGCGGTTTCATATGAAAATGCTTTCCTGGAAGAAGAGGTTCAGCTTCGTGACAATATAACGTCAATGACAACAGGAATGCTTGATTTGAGCTCTAAATGGATCAAAAGTGAAGGCGAAGCAGAGCTTGGGCGTCTTGCTACTCAAATTGCACATGATATTAGGTCCCCATTATCAACTTTGAACATAATATTATCAACTTTAAATGAAATTCCCGATGAACAAATGGGCATTATGAAATTAGCTACTTCGCGAATCAATGATATTGCCTCAGAACTTTTATTGATGAATCGAAAAGCTATTAAGTCATCGAACGATTTGTCAAAATTAAATGGAGCAATTCCATCAACGTCAGTAATCGATCGCGAAAAAACATCCGTATTACTAGTACTTGAAAATATTATATCGGAGAAACAAGTCCAGTTAAAGAATAGTGTATCAATAAAGTTAGAAAAAGAATTGTGTACGGCAGAGGAAGCTTATGCTTATTGTAATTCGCTGGAATTAGGAAGATTAATCTCTAATATTATTAACAATTCGGTAGAAGCAATCAGTAACAATAACGGCCTTATAACAATAAGTATTAAATCTTATTCTAAAAAAGTATTGATTTCAATTAGAGATAATGGTGTCGGAGTACCATCGGATTTTATGGATCGAATAGGCCAAAGAGGATTTAGCTATAAAAAAAATTCTTTAATTGTGGGGAATGGCTTAGGACTACATCATGCTAGAGAAAAAATAAATTCTTGGGGTGGGAAATTAGAAATTTCGTCGAGCGAAGGCATTGGTACAATGGTTGAGTTAACATTAGTTCGCTGTTAATTCAAAAAAGCTTAAAAAAATAATTTTTAGTTTTTTGCTAATGGAGAGCATTTTTTCAATAAAGTTAGGAATTATCAATTTTTTTGCACGCCGTGCAAATTAAAAAGGCGAATAAAAGTTAGAGCATCTCCAACATCTTAAAATACTCGGCCTTAAACTGCCCATTCGGATGGATTACGAGGGACCATAGCTGGCACAGCCAGATGTCGCCAAAGTCTTCGTTAAGCTTTTCTTTTAGAAGCGCGATATTGTTATATGTCCAGTCAAAAATCCAACCGATATCCAAGGCTTGGCTATGAGACTCGCCTGCCCCAAGGATCGGTACAAAGCAAGCAAGTCGTGGGTTAATATCCAACAAGTGCTTTAACGCTTTCGCACATTGTGTTTGGTTTTCAAGTAACATAACAATTTCTTTGTTTTCATTTAGGCTAATCCCAATTGGCTTAATTAAGTTTCGTAATTCTTGCCACTGGGCTCGCATTTGGTTGTCGATTTCGCCGAACTTGTATTCTTTTACAGTAGGCGCTGAGCTTTCTGTATTAAACGTAATTTCTTGCGATGCCGACGCTTGCAACTTTTGTTGGATAAATTTAAACGTGAACTTATCCATCGCGTTCAAGGCGGCTTGCGGTTGCGTTTCGTAAATCTTTGCTGGGGCGTTGCTGGCAACAAACGTGATGTTTCTTCTGAAGGGTATACTTCTCAATGACTCAAAATTAGCGGCTAGGAATTTTGCTAAGTGATTTTGTACTCCGTC
This sequence comes from Bdellovibrio sp., assembly GCA_014378765.1. GTDB lineage: Bacteria > Bdellovibrionota > Bdellovibrionia > Bdellovibrionales > Bdellovibrionaceae > Pseudobdellovibrio. The sequence continues at coordinate 8,164 of JACMNA010000031.1, forward strand.
TAATTCCAGCGGTGAGAAGTGGTTTGGTAATCCGTAGGAGTTGACCAGTAACACGCCACCATTTTCTAGCGAACTTTTGATCAGGTTCATGAAATCTTGTTCGAAGTACAAACTGGAGTATGCTTCGGCCTCATAGATGTCTAGCCAGATGGCGTGGAATTTTTTGCTGCATTGGCTTAAGTATATTTTTGCGTCTTCGGTGATTGCTTTGAATTTTATTTCTGGGAAATATTCTTTGTAGAAGCTTTTGCATTTATTCACGCTTGGGGAGTCGTAATCGACGCACGTAAGACTTATAATTTTATCGCCGGATAGAATGGGTCTGATTCCGCCACCTAATGATAATCCTAACATTAAGACTTCGGCGTTGTCTGGAACCAAAGAGCTTGTTAGGGCGAACTCATCCCAGTATTGGCCCGTAAATACTTTTTGCGAGTGCAGGTACGTTAAATTGTGATCGATTATTTTTGATTTTTGGCTGTAAAACATAATAATTCCTACGCTTGCTTTGTGAGTACTTCGTGTTTAATTGCTTGGAAAACTAAAAGTACCGTTGCGGCTACTAAAGCTACGCCGAAAAAATTCAGGCCTACGAATCCGATCAGAAAACCTACTGATCCATAGGCAACTAAGTTTATAATTTGCGTTAGTTGGTTCGCATAAGCCCACACGGGTGCGGCCGGGTAGCCCTCTGGAACTGATTTTTGAAGTCGTGACCTGATCGAGCCTGACATGTAGCAAGTAAGAGCCCCGGCCATGAAGAAACATGATATGACCAGATATTGGTTGGATCCAAATACGAAGGCACTCATTACAACAACTAGGGCTAGCCCTGATAGTTTTTCACTTAAGCGATTACTGAATAAAAAAGCAATTAGACTTCCTACGCCCCACGAGGCTAGGGCGTAACCGATCATTTGTTCGCTCATGCCCGAGCGTTGAAAAGCTGGAAATTCGACCGCGTTAAGAATTGCGCCTACGGCTAGGAATAAAAACCAGACGAATAATACCTTTTGTACCGCTTGCGGAATGTCGCCAGGCTTTGGTGAAACGCCCGCGATGATTTTTGACCACTTGAAAGTAAATTCATTTGTGAAATTAACTATTTTATTTTTTATAAATAATTCCTTCAGGATTAAAACCGAAATTAGAAAACTTGCGCCATCTATTAAAAATAAAATATTGCTAGAAAAGAAAATTTTAATCCAGGCGCCTAAGGCGGGAGCCAGCGCTACTGTGCCGGCTTGAAGTGCGCCCACTTTAGTGAAGACGGCCTTTTGCTCATTAAGTGGAATCCATTTGCCAATTAGGCTATTATTTAACGGGTTACTTAGCGATTTTAAAAGCGAAGTGATAAATAGAAATACATAAATTGCGAAAAGACTTTGATCGATCATAATTGCAAAACTACAAAGGGCCAATAAAACTTGGGTTACGACGTAAACTTTTTCGGTTGCGGCCGGTGGGATTAAGTTCACCAGGCCTCTAGAAAAAATAATGGCGGGTAAAGTTTGAACTAGAAAGACCAAGGCTACGTGATCGGCGCCATACTTTTCTTTTGTAATAAGGGCGATCGCGATAAATGTGAGCCAGCTACCGAAGCTGTTTACAAATGTTGAAATATAAATTCTGTTTTTTAGATTAAACATTTTTGGCCTCGTTAAAAAAGAAATTTTGCGTTAGTCTTGCATCGCTTAAATTATTGCCGAAAGATTTTGTGTGGCAATGGAATAATTGGTTGCCCCGGAACAAAACCAGTCGGTTGAATTTCATGGCTACATAACTGCTTTCGACCCAGGCTTCAGGCTTTAATGAATCGAGCTCGATGACTTCTTGTTCAATTTGCTGCCAATCGCTGTCAAACGTTGGTCCATCAAGGCCGGTTTTTTTATGAGTATAAAAACCAGTTCCGCCCTGGCAGGCTGAGTCGGGATTTAAATATAAAACTCCGGTCCAGTCAGAATGACCATCTAAGTGGACTTTCAATTTTGAACCGGTCTCTTTCAGCATTATTCTGAATTTTCCGAAAGTTTGCGATAAAGATGTCGAACAGATTGGGGAGTTAATTGCTAATTCGATTTTTTTGATAACATCACTTGAACAATAATTATGATGGCTTTGGAATCCGGGGTAATTCAGCTGCGTGACATCTTTATAACTAGCCTCGAGTGCGAGGGATCTAATTTTTTCAGGGTCTTTATAAAAGTGATCAATTACAATTATGTTCATAAGCTGCTCGCCGTCGAAAAGAAGAACAATTGGGTTAGGCGACAGCTTTGATCATCGTGACCGAAATAACTTCCGGCCGAGTGAAAGAGCTCGCCAGCTTTAAATAAAATCAACCGATTGAACTTCATTCCAACATGAACTGACTGCTTCCACGCCGTTTGGTCTTGGCTTTGCGGCCTTAAAAATTGATCAACGAATTCTTTTTGCGAATTATAGCCTAGTTCAGAAAGTTTCGATGGCGAATAAGGAATCGAGTTAAGGCCCGTTAGCTTATGTTCGTAAAAAGAAGTACCGGCTTGGCATTGTTCAGGCAGGTTTAAGTAGACTATGCCGGTCCACTCGCTTGTGTCGACATGAACGCGATTATTTCTAGAATCCGCTAAGTATGTTTTAGTGAAAACGCCGAATGAGTATTTCGTGGGATCAACATTGATTTTCTGACCAAGCGAAGATTCAATTTTTTCAATAAGCGCTAGTGACGTAAAACTTTTCACCGATTCAGTTCCAGGAAAATTAGGACTTAATTTATTTTTAGGAAGATACTCAACCCCATTTAGCGCGTAGTTTCTAATTTTAAGCGGATCCTGATAAAAGTTGTCGACGACGATAATATTTTTCATGTAGTTTTATTTCTGGTTAAAAAGGGCAAGGCTTCAAGCCCTGCCCTTAGTGATTACTTACATCGTTAATTACAAACCTATTCACTAGCTACTTACATAGCTACTTTTAATAATTCTTCGATTTCTTTCTGTTTTTCATCAGAAAGTGGTTCGTAAGTTACGATGCACATCATATTATTTGAAGAAGTTCGAACTTCTTCAGGTGTATAGACGGCTTCTAATTCGATTTGCGTTTCCATATTTAATCCTCTCTACGTATACTTAATTGTTTACGCTCTAACCTGTATTCCAATTGCTGGACCACGATTAGATTTGATAGGAGAGCCTTAAAACGGATTTGAGTCTGCTTTTCGGCGGAATTTCTTGGAATTTAGATTGGTTCTTGGAATTGGGAACGGGCTATAGATCAGCCATGCCATCCCAATACCGCCAAATGTTACTAAGCACTTCGATTGAATCTTTAGGCTGTTCAATGTGATTCATTCTAAAAAACACTGCGTATCTAATGGCTTCTTGTAAATTCATTGAGGCATCGTGGGCTAATTGAAAATGCGCGAAGATCATGTCACCAGCTTTTACCTTCAGCTGAACAGGTGGTGGTAATTTGATGGGTGGTATACCAAACCTAAGATCTGAATCGGGCTTGTGCTGCTGAAAATACTTTTCTGAAAGGCGGTGCGAACCTGGCCATACCGTGAAATTTCCGGACCAGTCTTTATCGAGATCATTTAAAAAAATTCCTACAATTGCCGTGAAGGGGAGAATACTTCCTGGTGTTTCTTCTTGAGTGGGATGAAAGCCGTCGACGTGAGGATCTAATTCAAAAGGTTTACGATTTTTTATTGGAAACCTTAGCGCAATTTGTACATTCTTCGATAAGACAATCTTATTAAAGCCAATTGCAGATTCTACGATTGATCGGGCGTCGGTCTTATGGAAAAGATTTAGGATTCTTTCATCTGCTTTTAGCTCTGAACAAAGTCTTTCATTTGCCAATGCTTCCTTATCAACTAAGTCTGAGTGCTGGCCAAGGAATGCGTTAATTTCGCTTTTGGCATCGTTCACGAGCGATAGCGGCGCCACTTGTGGAATGTGAACATATCCGTCTTCGTAAAGTTGAATCTTTTGCAGTTGGCTAAGCTGAATCATACTAACTTTATATACTAAAGGGACAATCGCAGAAACTAAATTTTATGATTCGCTGCGAACGATCTCGATATAATTTGAATTAATAGGTATGGGTTAGATGTAAAAAATTCCGAGATTGGCTCGGGCACGTTTGAATCGATAGCTACCGTGCGTTTTTTGGATAGGGAACATTTAAATCGTTTGAAATTGGATTTGTGATAATTTCAAATAATTTTGATGGTATAGAATCACAACCTTTGATGAGGCTTGAATACTTTGCGCCAAATTCATCGAAGCTTTTTTTAATTGTAGCCCAGTCCATTGCTAATAATTTTTTTGTGTTTGTGCATTTTGTATCACCTTTACGAAGAGTTATTAGCTTTCCTCGGTGAAGATGTTCAATTGCGGCTGCAATGATTTGTTGATCAGAAATTTTGCTTGGGTCGGTGAATCGCATCCACTCAAGCGCCACGTTATTATTGTAAATATCCATTTTTTCCATGTCATAACCAGGCGTTTCGTAAAGAACTTGCAATTTTGAATCTGGAATGGCGCCCTCGTGGGCCGTCGTAAAGAGCCTGGTTTTTTCGATTCCGACCTTCTTAGCAACTAGGGCGGTAAAGATGAAATGTCTGAGCGCATCTGTTTCTTCATTATTAGTACGAAATTGAATTTCAGAAATTAATTTTTTAGAAATCGGACGCCCTCGGACAACATCACACATCGAATAAGTAATTAACATAGCTTTACAAGCCTGGTAGGCAACGGCTGGCATCAGCTCGGGAAATTCATTGAAAACCTGATTTTCATATAAATGTATCCAATCATCAGGAGGATTTTTCTTGTCGATAAACTTTGATATAATTTGATTCATCGAGCTTTGAAAAGTGAAAGGTAAATTTAATAAAACATGTGGGCGGTTGCAAACTTGTGCACTCGCATGAATTGAAAAAAATAGGATAAAAAAAATAGCTCGCATACTTTAAATTATCGGAACAAAAAGTTAGCGGGTTAAGGTATTTTAGAGGTGTTACTTATTTCGCTGGTGAATCAGGCGGACGTACGGCTGGTATCTGTGCTGGCGCGCGCGCCGGCTGGGCTTGCGTAGCCGGAGCTTGCTGCGCTGGTGCTGCTGCAGTCGTCGCAACTGAGGCAGGTGTCGCAGTAGCAGGCATCACATCAGCAGGCGGCGCCGCTTGCGCAGTCGCAGTCTCGGCTGGCTCTGGCGGAACCTGGGCAGTATCAATCTCTGCGGCTTTTAATCCACCTTCAGAATCAGCGTTGAAAATTTTTAGCAACACGCGACGGTTTTTTGCTTGGTTGGCGGGGATCGGCACACCATCTGCCGTAGTGTTGGGAACTTCAGGCTTCGTTTCGCCCCAGCCCATAATAATTAACTGATCTTTTTTGAAACCGTGGCCTTCGAATAAAGCGGCGATACGTGCCGCGCGGATTCCGCTAAGTTCCCAGTTGCTGGCGATAATGGGATGTGAGATCGGCACGTTGTCGGTGTGACCCTCTAACTGCGCCTTGTATTTTGGTACTTCTTTTTCTAGCGGAGCTAAAACTGTATCGATTACTTTTTTGCCTTCTTCTTTCACGATAATTTCACCGGAGTTGAAAAAGAGGGTGCCGTCGAATTTGACCGTGACGCCGTCGGCGGCTCTTGAGACTTTAACTTGTTTTTCTAACTTATTCTTTTTTATAATTTCATTTATTTTATCGGCTAACTCTTGGTAGGGTTTTTTGAATTCTCCGCCGAATTGTTTGGCGGTTGATTCTTGCATTTTTTCGATTTTTTGTACGTCGGGTTTTCCCATGCTGGCCATCAAAGCAAAGAAACCCATTAACAACGTCATTAAATCGGCGTAACTGACTAACCATGGGCCTTCGCCCTCTTCAGCTTTTTTAGATCCACCACCCATGTGGCCCATGCCCGGATCATCGTGCTCCATATCGTGTTCGCGATCAGATTCATGAACGACCTTCAATCTTGAAGGACGTCCTTTGTTCGAATCATTTCTAGAAGTGGGTGAAGCCATTTTTATTAATCCTAACTTTTTATATTCCTAAAAAAATCTTCTAGTTACGCAGCGATTCGTTTAATTTGTGCGCGCTCAGCTGGTAATAAGTAACTCTTAATTGATTCTTCCACTATAAGCGGATGCTTTTTATTTCTTATCAATTTAATTCCATCCAATACGATTGAGCGAACTAATTGATCTTCTTTATTTAAGCCGGTTAACTTTTCGCCTAATGGTAAGAAGAAAAAGTTGGCAACGGCAATTCCGTATAAAGTTGCAACGAGGGCTACGGCCATCGATGGACCTACTTTTTGCATGGCATCGGCGCCACCTAAATTTTGCATGAGTGAAACCATTCCGATCACGGCACCTAATAATCCGAAAGCGGGTGGGAACTTAGAAAGAGCTTTAAAATTTTCAGCATCTTCTTCGTAGCGGTGATGAATTGAAATTGAACGCTTTAATAAAATGCGATCCATTTCGGCCGGATCAATTCCGCCCTCGGTGAAAAGTTCGACGGCTTCTTTTAAGAAAAAAGTTTTTATCGTGGCTTGTTTTTCTTTTAAGTAGCCTTCGTTTTCGCGGTAACCTTTTGCTAAATCAACGACCTCGTTAATGACGATACTTAATTCATTACTTTTTCCTAAGACACGCTTAAAAAATATTCGCATCAGCGCATACATTTTTTTGCCCGAAAAACTTAATAAGCTAGCGGCAAAAGTTCCACCGATGACGATCATAAAAGCGTGGGGATCTAAAAAGACGCGCGAGTCTTTAGCCGACGTAAGCATGGTTCCAATCAGAACACTGAACGCTAATAAAATTCCAAATATCGACGAAAAATTCATGGAGGCTCCCTCGAAAAAGTATCTATCGGCCTTTCGGTTATCATCTTGGGATTGATGAGACGTTTAGCGTTAATCTGTATCAACGTCGAGGACCTGAATTGAGCTGGTAAACAGGTCTTAATATGGAACGTTTTAAATCGAAAGTTAGACAGAATACCTAAACTAAACGGCCTAGATACCGATAAGGAGGCGTTATTATAAAAATACATGCATGAGGTAAAATCATGAAGGCTTTCAATACTGTACGTACATTGGCTCTGGTCGCGACGTTCGCGTCGTTGGTTGCGGGCTGTCTACCGAAGGAATCGGGCATAAGCCCAGACATGCTTAGTACCATTGGAGTTAAAGATACCAGCGATGCGTTTAAGGGTGTTGAATCAGTCGAAACAATTTCGGCAACCAAACTGAAAGTCAGTTGGAATGAATCGAATGACCCGGAAATTTACGCCTATGCTATTTATGATGCGACTTTAATTTTTCAACCAGTGCTGATTGGGTCGGTGCGGGCACCCGCAAATAACATGACCATTAATTCTTTAACGACAGCAAAACATTATTCAATTCGCGTTAAAAAAGTAAATAAGAAATTAAAAGAAGACGACAACTTGATCGAGCGTCCCGGTATTCCTTACGGTGGAGTTACTGCGGCTGATGTGATTAACTCAACAACGACGGATCTGACTTTTAATAGCGTTAGCAATGGCACGGGTGCCGCCGCATATTGTAAATATGGCATCGGTACCGTGCTTTACACATTAGCCGCTTCAACGGCTGATAGCACGTTAACGAAACTTCGACTTACCGGACTGGTGCCGGGCGAAACTTATACATGTAAAGTTCAAATTAAAATGGATGGAATCGAAGACAATAATACTCAAGTGGTTAATTTTATTCCACTAGGCGTTGCGACTCAGTTAGTTTTTTTAACCCAACCTTCAAGCAGCTTAGCTGGCGTAGCGTTTACAAATCAGCCAGTCGTGCAAATTCAAGATGCGAGTGGCAATATTGTTACGGCCGGTATTGATTCAACGGCTTTAGTTACTTTGACAATTTCGACGCTTTCACCAACTGGAGGAATTATCGTTGGTCAAGCGGCGGTTAATGCTTACAAAGGTACCGCGACCTTTTCTGGTTTGAAAATGCAAGATGCCGGCGTGAAAATTTTAACTGCGACAAAGTTTGATAATTCGAGCGCATTAAATGGTGCGGGACCGTTACCTACCGACTCGGCGTCTTTCACAATTACACCGGGACCAGTCAGTGCGACGACTTCAACGATTGCGATTTCGCCTTCGGTTCCACCGAATCCGGCTTTAGTTGCTGATGGCAATGCTTCGTATTCTGTGCTGATTACTTTAAGAGATCAGTATGGAAACGCGATTTCTGGTATTAAGCCAAAATTTGCGTCGAGTCTTGCGGGTGATACGATCGTATTACCTTCAGCCAATACGACAGCGTTGGGTGAATCTTCAGGTTCAATCTCGACAATTTTTTCGGATGAAGTGAGTCCGTTTAGAAATCTTTCGATTTCTTCACCGGCCGGATTAAGTGCAGTGATGACCTTAGCGCCTTTCGTTGCAGGTAGTGCGGCGAAGTTAGCATTTAATGTTCAACCGGTTAGTTCTCCGGCAGGTCTAAGCAATATAAATTCAGTAAAAGTGGCCGTCCAAGATTCTAATGGAAATATCGTTCGTGCAGGAGCCGCAGCGTCAGCTAATATCACGTTAACGATTTCAAACAACACGAATAGCGCGACATTATCTGGTACGACAACTGTAGCGGCTGTTAATGGTATTGCCACGTTTGGTGATTTAGGTATCGATAAGACGGCAACAGGTTATAAGTTGCAAAGTATATCGGGCAGTTTAGTGGCGGCGTACAGCAATACGTTCAATATTACGGCCGGTACTCCGCAAAAAATTGCGGTTGCAGGAGCTACAACGGTTATTTCTGCGGCGTGTAGTGCGGCAATTACAGTTCAGTTACAAGATAACGGAAATAATCCGGCAAATGCAATTCAGAATACGCAAGTGACATTTATGGGTCTTGGTGGTGCATCGCTTTATTCAAGCAATGCTTGTAGCGGTACAGCGCTGGGTACTAATTTAACCTTCACTGCCGGCACCAACACTCGAACCGTTTATTTAAAAGATTTAGTAGGTGAGAATTTAAGTTTATTAGTGAAAGATTCTTCGAATGCATTAACTAGCGGAACGCGCACCATCACGGTGACCCCGAATAAAATTAGTTTAACTGCATTTATGGCTTCACCACCTGCGGCTGCAAATACCCCAATTAGTGTTATAGCGGGCGCGTGTTCTTCGGCAATTATTATTTATCCGGCCGGTGACAATGGAACGGTTGCACCACTTTTTTCGCCGACAACTGTTTCAATCACGGGATTAATTTCTTCAAGTGCACTGCTGTATTCGGATTCGGCTTGTACGAATTTATTAACTCCGGCATCAGTTATTTTGCCGGTGACTTATGGTGGATTGTACCCAGTGAAAGTCTATATAAAGGATTTAAAAGCAGAAACTTTTAATGTGAATGTTGTTGACCCGTCGTCCATTATGACAACGACGAGTTCTACACAAACGATTACTATTTTACCATCAAGAATAGCTGCCTCGGGCCCAAGCTCAGTCGTGGCCGGCAGATGCTCGACTGTATTTACATTGAAATTAAATGATGAAGCGGGCAACGACGTGACTCCTACAGTGAACACTCCGATTAACATTACCGGCATCAGTTCGAGTATCGCGGCGCAATTTTTTACTTCGCCAACATGCACGGGTACACCGATTACTACTTCAATCACAATACCGGCGTCTTCAGCGTCAGTGCCTTTATATTTAAAAGATACAACGGCTGAGGCTTTAAGTATTTACTTCAGTGATCCAGCGGCAAAGATGGCGCAATCAGCAACCTTAACGGTAGGAATTTCTCCGGCCGCTTTTAGAATTACCGGTCCAGCGACAAATGTCGGTACCGGAATTTGCGTCGGACCGTTTACGATCAACACAATGGATGGCGCGGCGACGCCGAATGTGACTCCGGCAATTGGAGCCCTATCGGCGAATTTAACGATCGTAGGTTTAACGGCGGGATTTTCGAATGCGGCAAAATACTTTAGCGATTCAAGTTGCGCCACGCAAATAACTAGCGTTAGCTTCGCATCCGGCGATTCAGCAAAATATTTTTACTTCAAAGGCCAATATCCGTTTATTAACTTAACATTAACCGTGGCCGATGTTGCAACCGTATTACAAGATGGAACCATGTCTTGGACGATTACGGCTAGCAAAGGTTGGTTAGGCCCATTGGGTAAAATCTTTGATACGCTTGGCAATTTAATTTGGTTTCGCACCGGTGTGAAACCAGTTTCGGGACGAGCTGATACGGCAACGACAATTCAACGCTTACGTTTTGATGATACAAAGCAGTTTTTATATGTCATCGATACTTCGGGTCGTATTTTAAAATACGATTACACCAATCAAAAATACATTGGTTGGATTGGCGGCTATTCAAATCCAAATAATACTGTGATGCCGATCACGGGAAGCTCTCAAGCTGATTATCCAAACGTGCCATCCAACTCGCAATGTATTGCTACGACTTCAGGCTCGCCAGTACCGGGTTGGTGTAAAGGTGGAATGGCTTACATGAGCGGAAGTGTAACAACGGGACAGTTGTTTACGCCTTGGGATATCGCCGTTGATAGTACTTATATTTACGTTATGAATTATTCAAGCAATGCAGTTTCACGGTTTGATGCTGAATCTGGTGCATTTAGAGGTTGGATTGGTCAAGTTTCCACGACACCGACCGCGGCGGCCGTTGGCGGCCCATCGACATGTACTACAACCCTCAGCGGTAATCCAAGTCCAGGTTGGTGTATGGGTGGTGCGAGTACATTCAACGCCGCAGGCCCAGTAACTTGGGGTTATGCTAATGGCGGAATGTACGCTGCAACTGCACTGACCAAAGATACAACCTATTTATATGTTGCCAACTACGGAGCAATTTTAAGATACAAACTTTCGGATGGTTCGTTTGATGGATTTATCGGAAAAGTTTATACAACTTCTCCGACCAGTGCAGGTTGTACTGGGTTAGCAAATGGAACACAAACCCCTGGCTGGTGTAAAGGCGGAACGTACCGCATAGCGAGCAATCAAGCGGAACTTGATTCAGGCGGTTTTATACAAGTAAAAAGCTTAACAATTAAATCTGGAATATTATATGCGGTTGATAGCACTTACGGTGGATTTATAACAAAGTTTAACGCTGCAACTGGTGCGTTTGTCAGTTTGGCGCCAAGTCTAGCACGAAATTGGCAGGGAGCTAATAATAACATTCAAATGACTGTCGACTCTGTTACTGGCTATAATTTTATTGCCGATCGTAACCGTGTCATAGCAGTTACTGATAATGGCCTTGTGGACGGCTGGATGGGTAAAATTGCTAGTAGCGCGGGTATGGCTTCAGCGTTATCTAACGGAAATTCATGTGCTTCACTTAGCGTTAATGCAAACACCCCAGGCTGGTGCGTTGGTGGAACACCCAAACCAGGAATAGATGAGACAGCATTTAGTGAAGCAGTCGCGATCGAAAGCGATGGACTAGGAAATATTTTAGTTGGGCAAGCGAAACCACCATCGATCAAAAAATTTAATTCGTCGACCGGCGCTTACGTGGGAAGTTTAGCTTATTCAAGCGCGGCACCAACTGAGTGGAGTGTCGATGCCAACACAACGGCAGAATATTATGGGCAGGGAGATGGAGACTTTGCCAGCCCCTATGCTACCTATTCGGATGGAACTTATCTTTATGTATCTGATATGGGAAATGGACGAATTAAAAAACTCAATTTAGCGGATGGTTCTTTAGTGGGAATGATCGGAGCCGTAACAACAGTTCCTACAGGTGGCATTTCTGGAAGTTGCTTGACTGCAAATGCAATGGCTCCAACGCCAACTTGGTGTACAGGTGGGAAACCAAATCCGTGGGCACAGTTTGCGATCGAATATACTGGCGTAACAAGCTCGAATGGAATGATGTACACCCCGATGGGAATTACGGGTGACGGTACCTACATTTATGTAACGGACCAATCACTTCATCGAGTTCTTAAGTTTAAGGCCTCAGACGGTACCTATCAGGGTTGGATAGGAAGAATCGGCACAAGTCCAACGGGGCCAGCTGGACCATGCGTAGGCGCCGCCGCTGGAACCTTTACTCCAACTTGGTGTACGGGTGGGTATCCAACTTCGGGAACCGGGGATGGCATGCTTAACTACCCGACTGGCATCACTTATAATTCGGGAACTATTTACGTAGCTGATAATGGTAATTATCGTGTTGCATCTTATGATGCCGTCAGCGGTGCGTTCAATGGATGGATCGGACGAATTGCGACGGCCCCAACTTCAGGCTGTACTCCAAATACTTTTGGTGGTGCTTACCAAGTATCAGCAACTGGATGGTGTAAAGGCGGAACTTCTTCATCTGCAGTAAATGGTGGAGACCGTGGTGGCGGATTTTCATTCTTGAGTACAAATTATACGGGCATTACGACCGATGGAAGCTTTCTGTATATTCCAAATGCTTACAACAACCGTATTGACCAATTTTCAATTGGTGGCGTCTGGCAAAAATCCGTTCGATTTGCGGGTGCAGACTACACGCAAGTTTGGACCACAAATCGTGCGACGCTAGCTTCTTGGGGAAATAACGGCTGGTATGTTAATTCAGCTTGGACTGACGGCACTAATATTTACGGCAGTATCTATGCTGTAATGGGTGCCACAACAATAATTTACAAGTCAGATTTAGTCACTGGTACGATGATCGGTTGGCAGGGCGGAATTAATCCGAACACAGGGCAACAACCTTATGACGGCGACGTTCCCGCATGTGTCGGCGCCACAGGTTATACACCTGGTTGGTGTAAAGGTGGCGGATCGTTAGATGGTTATAAACTAGGTAACTATTCTTTTGCTCGCGGCGTAAATGGTGATTCGAAATACATCTACGTGTGCGACTCGGCAACGAATCGAGTTACAAGAATTCCGAAATAGCTTTTGGTTAATGTCGAAATGGGGCCTATGTCACGTTGGTTGAGGACCAAAATTTTAGTAAAAACCTTGTCTGGGCTCTTCGTAGGAGCTTGGACAATTTCGCTTTTGTCGGGCTGTCATGCCGGCGGCGAAGTACAAGGGGCGAAGCCTTCGTCATCGAGTAGTGTTGATGCGGTTGTGGTGTCGAAACCGACGATTGCTTTGCCGGCGACAAATCCTTTTTACTCGAAATTAAATTCGCTGACCATTACTGGAACATGCCAAGTTGGTTACACGGTTCACTTGCAGGGTGCGCAAACGTTTACACAATTGTGTGCAAGCTCCATTTTTAGTTTTACGGTCACCGCGACGGTTGATGGAATCTATAGTTTTTTTATTTCGCAAGAATTAAATGGCTTGTATTCAAGTCCGAGCGGTTTTGCGTGGATTCGTAAATCAAGCGTTTCACAGCCCGTGATCTTAACTCCCGCAAGCAATCCGTTTTTATCGTCAACTCCGTCGATCGATTTATCCGGATCATGTGAGTCGGGCGCCACGATTTCTTTAAGCGGCGATGGTGTTGGCTCAACAACTTGTTTGAATTCAACTTGGGCCATTAGTTTTCCGAAAGCAATTGATGGCACTTATGTAATCAATGTTAATCAAACGGACCCTGCGGGAAATACCGCCGTCACGCCAATTACTTGGATTAAATCCGCGTTGTTAACGGCGCCGACAACTACTTCATTGCCAGTAAACACCATGATACCTATTTCGGTCAGCGGTGGATCTGGTGTATATACAATTACATACGATACAAATTTATCCGGCGGAACTTTAAATGTTCCGGGAATGAAATTTACCACCGGTATAGTAGCCAATGTTACGGATCGAATTAAAGTGGTCGATTCGGTGGGATCAATTGTTTATATTAATGTGGCGGTTGTTGCCGGTGTGCCAGATCATTTAATTTTCGAAGCGGATAGTGGAGACCAGCAAACAGCCGTGGCCGGGCAAAACTACGTTTCGCCATTAAAAGTAAAAATTGCTGATCAGTTTGGAAACGGAATTAGTAATTACCCGTTATATTTTCAGCAGACTAGTGGCAGCGCTACAATTCTCGGATCGCAAGTTCAGTTTTCTGATTTAAACGGCCGAGCGCAAATTACGATTCGCGCCGGTTTTAATGATACAAAAAATTTAATCAAAGTAGGTCCGTTTTTATCTTTGTTACCTGACGTTGCAAATACAAATGCGGCGATTTTGACATACAAACAGTACACTACTTTTAATAACTTAGGCTCAATGGGCTCAACTTCTAAATTAGGGCAAAATCCCATTGAGTTAATTTCGATTGATGTAAATGGAGATGGGCTCAATGACTTAGTGGTCTTGAATTCCAGTGACCCAAGCATAGGAATAATACTTTCAACCGGTGGTGGCCTTTACGGTCCCATGACTAAAGTTAATGCGATTTGTACCACGCCCAACGGGATTGCCTCTGGCGATGTGGATGAAGACGGAAAAGTTGATTTAGTAATTAGCTGCGGAAACTCGGTGACGACATCAATGCAGATATATAAAGGTTCGGGCAACGGGCAATTTACTTTTTCTTCAAATATACTTTTAGCTGGTGGTGAATTTATTCCGTATGGGATTACCGTGGCTGATATCAACAAAGATGGTCACGTCGACTTAATTTCGTCGGCAGCGGGCAGTGCTATGATGTATGTTCGAAAAGGCGTTGGTAACGGCACCTTTTTGGCTGCGGTTAGCTACGCGACCGGAGGGTCTCCGGGTTCAATTAAAGTGCTTGATATAAATAAAGACACAAATATGGATATCGTCGTGATTAATGCGGCAGATAGTACAGTTTCTACGTTTTTAAATAATGGAACGGGCGCATTTACCGCTTTACAAATTTACAGTACACGCGCAGGACCGATGGCATTAACTATTGCTGATTTTAATGGTGATACTTATCCAGACTTTGCCGTCGCTAACAACGTTGATAGTAGCGTGACTGTTTTTATTAACACGACGACAAGTGATTTTGCTGAATCAACAACGTTGCCTGCAGGTGTCGGTACCAACTCGGTGGCAAGCGTAGATTATAATAAAGATGGTAAAATTGATTTAGCTGTGTCGAATGGTTCTGATAGTACAGTTTCGGTCTATACCGGATTAGGCAATGGTCAATTCACGGCACTTGCAACTATAGCAGTAGGATCCTATCCAGTTTTTTTAACGTTCGATGATGTGAATCAAGATACATTCAAAGATATTGTGGTGATCAATAACGGCGATCGCCAAGTTCAAATTTTACCAAATCAAGCGGGTTTGTCGTTCGACTACGTAAAGGCTGTCAGTGGTGGCCCTATTGCTGCAGTCAACTTAGGAAAAAATGGCGCCGGCAAAATGGATGTTGCAATTCTGAATACTGCGGCAAAGAATGTTCAGATACTAACTGGATTAGGCAACGGTTTATTTACGAGCAGTACCTTGCTCGGCACGTTAGATTCTTCTTCAGCGCTGCTAGCAGCAGATTTGCAACATAGTGGTCGCACCGATATTTTAGTTTTAAATCCGGCATTTTCAAATGTTCGGATATTTTTGTCAAAATTAGGTGGTGGTTTTGATCCGCCCACCGATTTTTCAGTCGGTGGTGGCCCGAGCGCATTGAAGGCGGCTGACGTTAATAACGATAAGAATCTAGATTTAATTGTCGTCAATTCAATTAGCAATACTGTTAGCATATTGTTGGGTATTGGCGATGGTACATTTGGTGCAAAAACTGATTTCTTAGTTGGCGATAATCCAACTGACGTTGATTTCGGTGATTTAAATTTGGATGGTCA
>JACMNA010000032.1 GCA_014378765.1 Bdellovibrio sp.
AGTTTCTTTTTTGATTTCGTAACCTTGGCGGGGTATGCCTCGCTCAAGCATTTTGAAGCCGACTAACTTTCTTTTTAAGCCTTGTTCTTTGGCTTTAAGAATTGTGGCCTTGCCTAAAAAATCTTTTGCATTTGGTTTAATAGCCCAACCTAGGCCCGCTTCGTAAGGATTCGTTGTGTCATCAATTTCGTGCCCATAAAGCGAGAACTTCATTTCGGTTCGTAAAGAATCACGCGCGCCCAGTCCAATGGCTTTCGCCTTTACGGTGGGCCAATCAATGAGAGTTTGCCAAAGCGCCGCCGTTCCGTGCGTTTCAACAAAAATTTCGCAACCTTTTTCACCGGTGTAACCAGTAGTGGCGATCATCACGGTGAAATTTTTAAATTTAGTTACGCGAATTTGATTTTTACCTAATTCAGATATTTTTAGCGGCGCAAAAATTTCATCGCAAAGTTGCAACGCCTTCGGGCCTTGAATGGCGATTTGTCCCCAGCTGCTAGATTCATCGGTGATATCAGCACCCTTATTATTTTTCGTCATCCAGGTAAAGTCTTTATCTTTGTTCGACGCATTTACGCAAACTAAGTAGTCTGCATTTTTTTCGAGGCAGTAGACGAAGATATCATCGACTAAGCCGCCCTGATCATTAGGTAAAAGTGAATAATGGGCTTGGCCCTTTTCTAAAGTTGCCACATCATTTGTAGTTAACCATTGAAGCGCTTCAACAGCTTTCGGTCCCTTCACGCGAATTTCACCCATATGTGAAACATCAAAAAGGCCTACGTGATTGCGCGTGTATGCATGTTCTTCTTTAAGGCCTTCATACTGCACGGGCATCATCCAGCCGGCAAAATCTACGATGCGGGCATTTAATTTAACGTGTTCATTATAGAGGGGGGTTTTATGTGAATTTGACATGCGAAATATTTAACATTTCGCATGTCATGAGGTCATCAAATATTCTTAAGCACTCGACCGTTATTTTGAAGAAGGGCCAACGACAAAACCTTGATTAGTATTTGCCCAGGCCTCAATCATACCACCGACACTGGCCATCGAGCGAGCGGGCGTCATGAATCGATAGCGATAAGTATTAGTAAGCGTTAATTTGTTCGTGTCAACTTTTGTAGACCAAATTCCGTCACTGTAGTTCCATACGGCGGTCGAAATTTTTACGAAGTCTTTATCTGAACAACTATGAACATCATAAGTAGCATTACCACGAGTTCCGCCCAAACTTTCTTGCGTACACGTCAAAACATCGCCCTCATAGCCGTAGACGCGAATTTCAACGATTTCACCTTTTTGGTAAGGACCATTTTTTACTTTGCCATTTACAAATTGGCGGTTCATTGGGTATTTTGTACCGACGCGATTTTTAACTTCGAAAATTTTTACGGCTTTATCGCCTTTAGAATTCGAAACGGTAATTCGATAAGTTGAAAACATTGTTGACGCGCGGAAGTCAGCATTCCATTGTCCGTCAGAGTATGAAAAACCTTTATATCCATACAATGTATTCGGTAACTTATTTAAATATTTACTATCGTCACAGTAGAAAGTGCTACCGAACATATCATCTATGCAAATAAAAGTGTTTTGTTCGTCAAAACCAAAAATTTGAACGCCGACGGTCTGTCCAGCTAAAAAAGGACCTTGTGAAGCTACACCGTTGACTAAAATTCTAATTCCGTACGCGGCCTGCGCTTCCGCCTGCGCGACGGTAGCGGATGAACCACCAACAATTCTATCGGTTGCATCGGTTACCATCGAAGGCTTTGCAGTCGAGAAATGACTTGAAGGCGTGGGCAAAGTTCCTGAAAGATGATCAGCCACAGAATTTGATTGAAAAGCTTTAGGGCTGCAGTTTTGAAATCCAAAAATCAAAAGGCCCATGACCAAGCAAACCGCCGCCATTTTTCGATAATAAGGATTAATATACATAAAGTTCCCCCGTAAAGACTTATCGGGGTGAATGATTAAATACTTAAGGCTTTCGTCTAGGTTTATTGACTTACTTTGAGACGAATTAACTTTACCGCGTTCGACATGGATATTTTACGCGAAGTTCGTTTGATTTAAACTCGAAGTCGTCTGAAATTTCGACGATTTCTCCGCGTGGAAATGTTTGCGGCGTAATACTTTTATGCATCCAAGTTAAAAACTCGCGCTCTTCATTACGACACACCAGCTGTCGTGTTTTACCTTTTTCTTCGCGCGAATCACCGGTCAGGCGACCGTTATTCGTGGGGTATGCGAAAGCTAGTTTTTTTCGTGCTAACAAATAACTGGTTGTTATAGTTTTATTTTTCATTGGCAGTAATTGATCAACTTGCCAAAACCAAGCGGGAGCATCCACGATGAATCGATCATGACACCAATCATGATTAGAATTTTTAAGTAACGGGCAAGCCAGCTGATGCAGACAGGGCGCCCACATTGAATAGCCTTTTTCGATCAGCTCTTGGCGAAGTTGTAAAAGTTTACGGCCGTCTTGACTGGTTGCGGGTTCTAAAATCATCAGCGCTTCGGCCTGGTCCCAACCGGCTGGCAGGCGCGCGATCTCGGTCATAGAATACGAAAATACAAAGCAAGTTGAACTTTTTTGATCTAGGTAAGATTTAAAATCAAGTGTTGTTGAAAAACTAGGGCTAATTAAGTTTGAATGTAAATCTGCAAAACTTTTATGTGGACCGCTCGATATATCAACCAAGAATTGCTTTTTAATTTGCGATTTTAATTTTTTATTTTCGGCTAGCGCAAAACTAGCGGTCCCTGGGCCTGAGCCCCAATCCACGAAGTAAGTTAAATCTTCGAAAAAATTAACTCCTTGGCCGCGTTCAATCACTTTTGCGCAGCGAAGTTGATTGAGCGGAAAATAATAATTACGATAAGCGATCTGACAAAAATTCTCGCGCCACGGGGTTTCACCATTTGGGTTTTGAATATAGTAATTCGAAAGTTGTAAAACTGAATCGGCGATCACTTGGATTGAGTGGGACGGTTGAGCGGGGAACATAATTAAAAAGCTACTTTCTTACCGGCCCACGACCAACGGATACCGAAATCTTCGCAAGTGGCTGCATACATTTCTAAATTAAGCCATTTTTTATTGCTATAAACGACTTTTTTTGAATGACCTTCGCGCC
>JACMNA010000033.1 GCA_014378765.1 Bdellovibrio sp.
CTTTACGCGCACAAGTCTTATGAAGCGCATCCGATTTTAGAAGCTTTTTTATTATTTATTGGCGCAGGTGCTTTTCAAGGGTCATGTTTAAAGTGGTCAAGCGATCACCGTGTTCACCATCGATTCGAAGATACTGATAAAGATCCGTATTCGATCAATAAAGGTTTTTGGTATGCTCACATGGGTTGGATGATGAAAAACGATTCGGTTAACTTGCCAATTCAAGCGCCTGACTTAGAAAAAAATAAATTAGTTAAGCATCAGCATGACTATTATATCTTTTGGGCGATTGGTGTCGGTTATATTTTACCGCTAGCGGTGGGTTATATGTTAGGTAATGCCTTACTTGGTTTAGTCATCGCGGGTGGCCTACGCATTTTCGTAACTCAGCAATCTACATTTTTTGTTAATTCACTAAGTCACACGGTTGGTAAAACACCGTACTCTACTGAAAAAACGGCGCGCGATAGTTTGTTTGTATCTATTTTAACTCACGGTGAGGGTTACCATAATTTTCATCACAAGTTTCAATTTGATTACCGTAACGGCATTCGTTGGTATCACTGGGATCCAACCAAGTGGTCAATTCAGTTAGCGGCGTTAGCCGGTCTAGCAAGAAAATTGAAGACGGTTCAGTTTTCTGAGATCTTGAAAGCCCGCTTACAAGTTGAAATTGAAAAGTTCAGTCATTCAAAATTTTACGAAGAAAAATTAGCACCTTTGTATGACCGCGTGATTCAGTCTCACGCCCGTTTCGAAAAGCTGAAACAAGAATACCAAACGGCTGGTTATGAAAAGGTTGAAGTCATTAAATTTGAACTTAAAATTGCAAAAATTGAATTCAATTCGAATTTACGTCAGTGGAAGAAAATGATTAAAGCGGGGCAAACGGGTATAGCCGCGTAAATTGGCTTAGGCTATCGTGGCCCGTTTTTCTTTTCGAATCTCTTTACATATATTTTTATCGTCGACAAAAACCACCGTTGGTTCGTGCGTAGGCGCATCTTTTAAATCGACCGAGGCATAAGCCACAATAATTACTTTATCGCCCCGCTGGACGTGTCTTGCGGCGGCACCGTTTAAGCAAATCTCGCCTTTGTTGCCGGCGATGATGTACGTTGAAAAGCGGGCCCCATTGTTACAGTTATAAATGTCGACCTTTTGATTTAAAAAGAATTTTGCTTTTGCAATCAGAGCTTTATCGATTGAAATTGAACCCTCGTAATCAAGGTCTGCTTTTGTAACGGTCGCACGATGAATTTTTGAATAAAGCATATTAATTTTTATGTTAGAAGTTGATTTTGATTTCATTTTTCTGCTCCTGCATATTGATTCTTATTCGGCGATTGATTCATCTGAAGTGCGATTAAGTTACCTTTTAAAACTAAATCCGGAATGATCACGTCAAATATTTTTTCTTTTTCAAACAAATGCGAAAACCCGCCCGTACCGATTACAAATGACTTTTCTCGATTAAAGCAATCGGCCGTAATGCGCCCGACGATTTCGCGCATGGCGCCTAGGTGGCCAAAGTACAGACCCGATTGCAAACTTTCAACCGTTGAAAGGCCTAACACATCACTGCGCGGAACAATTTCAACTGACGGAAGTTTAGCGGTTTTGGCTTCAAGTGATTCCATATTTAATTTTAGGCCCGAAATAATTGAACCGCCTAAATAATCGCGATCTTTTGTAATCGCGCAAAAAGTGGTGGCAGTACCCAAATCAACTAAAATTAAATTTTTCTGCGGATAAAGGCTGGTGGCCGCGATTGAATTGGCAATTCGGTCGGCACCCACTTCAAGCGGATTTCGATAGCGAATGCGCAAACCAGTTTTGACTCCGGCCTGTAAAATAAAAGGAGAAATATTAAAATATTTTTGGCAAGCGCCTCGAAGCGAATAAATCACATCCGGAACTACCGAGCAAAGTACGATCTGCTTAATTTTCGTGGGGTCAATTCCATTTTCGCGAATGACCATTCTTAAGAACACACCAATCTCGTCTGAAGAAGAGCCTTGTTTCGAGTTTCGGCGAAATGAGATTAACATTTTTTCGTTACCGGCTGAGTTATCGAAAACGCCACCGTAAATTTGGGTGTTACCCACGTCTAATGATAATATCATAAAGACTCCTTTAAAATAATTCGTTGAAATAAGGCAGAAGAAAGTTCATCGGTACTGGTTAACGCAAGCGGCGCCTCATTTTGGGCATAAAAAACATACTGATGGCGATGGTTTTTAATATCATTCCAATCATTTTGAACGACGAAATCACAATGCGACGTTTTGAAAAGTGATTTTACTTTTTCATCAATTGTTTTTTGATCGATGGTCGAAGTTAATTTAAATCCAACCAAATGACTTTTCGGGCTTAAGGTTTTAATTTGATCGATTAACTTCGGATTTCTTTTTAATTTTAAGGTGATCTCTTCTTTCGTGCTGCTGATTTTTCCGTCAGTGGGTATAACCGAATAATCGCTAACTGCCGCCATATGAATAATCCAGTCGTAATGGTCGGCACGCAATTCTTCGTTAAGTGTTGCCTGCAAATCTAAAAATGACTTAAATGATTTTCGTTTACCAATATGGCTTGGCCGCTTGGCGTTTTCGGCGTGCAGGTAAGTGACTTCAATTCCTGATTCCATCAACGTGTCGGCAATTTTTGCGGCCGACTGGCCAGTGCTTGAATTAGTAATAACACGTACGTCATCGATTGGCTCTGTAGTTCCGCCCGAAGTGATTAAGACTTTAATGTTTTTAGCGGTAGGCATCTTTTCAGAATTAAAGGTTCTAGTAGTTTCGTGATCAAGCAGGCGTGTTTCAATTTCTTGCACAATCAACTCCGGCTCAAGTAAGCGCCCGTAACCCACTTCGCCGCAGGCTAAAACGCCCGAAGCCGTTTCTAAAATTTCAATCTTCATTTCTTTTAGCTTTTGAAGCGATGCTTGCGTGGTTGGGTGCAAATACATCATCGTATTCATCGCCGGAGCAATTAAGAAGGGCTTTTTAAAATCGTGAGAAAGAAAAAGAGTTGTTAATAAATCATCTCCCAGGCCGTAAGCAATTTTATTAATGTAGTTGGCGGTGGCCGGGGCCACAATTACTAAATCGGCCCAGCGATTTAAATGAATGTGATCCATATTCTGGCCCGAAGCGTACATGTCGGTTACCGGGGCTTCGCCAATAAGCCCTTCAATTGTCGCGCGGCCGATAAATTGTAAACTGCTGGGCGACATGACCACCTTAATTTGGTGCCCATTTTGTTTAAGCTTCGATAAAATACCGCACGCCTTGTAGCAAGCAATTGATCCCGTCATTATAAAAAGAATATTAGATTTTAACATTGTCAATCAACCTCACATCGTCAATGAAGGCCGCAACAAAACGGCGATCAAAGTGATCTTCTAAATATTCTACTTTTATTTTTTCTTTTTCTAAAACCGCGCGGGCTTGTTCGGGGGTTCCCGCCGCTGACAACGTCTTGAAAATAAGTGGAGCTTTTTTGCGTCCCGCCGATGAAAGCCGAACATTTCTAGAACTCATGGCTAAACCGTCGGCCTCGCGGTAAGTGGGGCAGGATACAATTTCAGTCGATACAAAAAAGGCTTTAGCCATGCTGATGATTAGTTGCAGTTGCTGATAATCTTTTTCACCAAAATAAGCTTTATCGGCTTTAGAAATTTGTAACAGTTTCATAACGACGGTCAGTACGCCATCAAAGTGGCCCGGGCGGTGCGCTCCACACAGCATTTTTGAAAAATCATTCTCGGTTAATTTAAATTTGTAATCGTCTGGATAGATTTCAGCATACATCGGGGCTAGCACTGCATTGGCTCCGCTTTGTTCGGCTAACTGCAAATCGGCTTCCCACGTTTTTGGGTATTTTTTTAAGTCGTCCGCATTATTAAATTGAGTTGGGTTCACGTAAATAGTTACAACGGTAAAATTATTTTCAGCACTACTACGCGAAATTAAACTAGCGTGGCCGGCATGTAATGCGCCCATCGTTGGAATCAAGCCAACTGAGCCGCCGAGTGAATTGCGATACTGCATAAACTTAGAAATCGATGTAAAAGTTAAAAGTTTATTCATAACTTTGTTCTTTGGTTGGAAATTTTTTAGTTTGCACTTCGGTAACATAAGAATTAAGCGCTTCGGTAATTAAATCGGCACCTTCCATAAACTTTTTCAAAAATTTAGGATTAAAATTTTTATTCATTCCAAGCATATCTTGTAGCACTAAAATTTGTCCGTCGGTTTCGGCACCCGCGCCAATGCCAATGGTTGGAATAGATAATTGCGAGGTAATATGACTGGCAAGAGAAGTGGGCACACATTCTAAGACAAGGCTAAAGCAACCGGCCTTCTGCAGTGCTAAAGCATCGTTTGAAATTTTTAAGGCGGCCGCTTCGTTTTTTCCCTGAATTTTGGGCCCACCTAATTGATGTATGGATTGGGGAGTTAAGCCGAGGTGGCCCATCACGGGCACTCCCGATTCAACGATATGTTGAATCAATTGAATGTGCCCATCCGCCCCTTCAATTTTTATCGCGTTGGCGCCAGCCTTCATTAATTTTTCAACTTGATCCATAGAATTTTTTAGCCCTTTACGCGTTGACATAAAGGGCATGTCCGCCACGACAAATTGCCCGCTAGCCGCACGCACAACAGCGGCCGTGTGCAAAGCCATCAAATTTGTTGAAGCTTGCAGAGTAGTTTTATGTCCGTGCATCACTTGAGCTAAAGAGTCTCCAACTAAAATGGCATCGACCTGACTTTGTGATATCAGTTGCGCAAAACTTGAATCATAACAAGTAATCATCGTAATTTTTTGGCCATTAGCTTTCTTCTTTTGAAAATCTAAAATAGTTTTCACTGGCTAAACTCCTCCGCAAAAGACTGATATACTTTTTTGAGTTTCGAATTAGTGAGAGCCGCAGAATTTTCTTCGATCGTTTTTAAATCTTTTCTAACGAACGGACCAGTTAATGCGTTGTTCTTAAACTGAATAAAATTTTCGGTGATTTGACGAATGTAGAGATGTACGGCGGCTTCGGGAATATTAAGCTGCAGTAATTTCGGAAAAGTCTCAGACCACAAAAGTTGAGGAAAGTTACCACTAACTACGCACAGCGCATGGTAAAGCGCTTTGTCTTGCGCCGCCATGAGCGAAAAACCATTTGTAAAACCCGGCATGACTTCGTAAAGTTTTGTGACACCGGTCAAGGCAAAATGGATTTGTGAGTACACTTCGGATTTAAGAAGCGACTTTGGAAAGCTCATTAGTGGATGGGCACTGACCATGCGGTCTTCGTAAACCGCGCCACTAAAGTGCAGGACCGTTAAGTTTTTCTGACTTAAGTGCTTATCGTAAAAAGAAACTAAGGCTGAGTCTGAAATTGCCAGCCATACAATTTGAACTTGAGCTAGCTTGTCATTAAGCAGTTTGAGATCTTGAGAACGATCCCAATCAAGTAGAACATTGGGTGATTGTAATTGGGAATTCCAGAAGTGAAGATGCTGGGCTAAACGGCCCGAGCCAATTAATAGTATAGTTGCGCGATCAAAAGCAGTCATGTTAACCTCTGGTACCTGTCGCAAATCAAACTTGCAGATCAAGTCCTTTTAAAACATTTCCGAGCTTTCGCTCTATTCGTGAAATTAGCACTTTTTAAATGAAAAGCAAGCTGTTAAAAGAAAGCTATGAAAGCAATCTATTGGGTTATAGCCGTCGCGGTCGTTAGTGTAACAGTTTTTATTTACCTCGTGCTGGGAGATTCGCAAAAAACGGTTCCCAAAATCAAAGTCAGCTACTTTACGAATGAGACTGAAATTGCAAGTTCAATCACGAAAATACTGAGCCAAGAGCTAGTTAAAACTTCGCACTTCTGGGTTGGGATTGAGCCTGAAAAATTAGAGCAGCTTAATGTTGTAGTTAGCCTTAAACAAGAATTAGCGAAGCTGAAGCCGCTTCAAAGAGTTATCGTTGATGAAGAACTTAAGTTACCAAAAAATTGGCTTGAGCAATTGCAAGCCACTGATTCCATTAATTTCAAAGAAAATATCCAATCAACCGGAGAACTTCTCAAAAGCCTTGAAGAAAAGAATAGTGGTTATTTTTTTGTAACTGCGAACATATATTCAAATCCATTCATTAAAGAGAATCCGCTCAATAAAATAAAAAAAGAATACCAAATTCATCCGACTACTTTTTCAATGGCTTATTTTCCGATTGCGGCGGATGACGAAAAAAATATGTTATTTCCTTGCAACGCCGAAGACCACTCGGGAACTTCGGCTTGGGCCTGCATGGTTTCCAACAAGGCGCGTTTTTCGCGACGAAAAATAGATCTGAAAAATGAAAAACCCTGGATTAGTTTAATGGATTTAATTGGCGAAAAAGATTACATGATTTTATTAAAGAAGAGATAATGCGAGTTCGAAACGCTGATCTAGAAATTAAGCGTGCCGCTCAGCTATCGGTAATTGAAATTTCATTAGGATCAATTGGGCATGGCTTTCACTTTCCTTTGACGGGGCATGTTCTTTCTTTAAACCAACTAGCCTTTTTATTAAATGCGATCAATCACGACCAACTTATGATTTCATCGACCTTTGAAATATCAAGTATTGCTGCGGTCTTAAAATCATTTTCGCCGGCGGGCGCAAAACTTGGGCCCATGCTATCTATATCGGTGCAAGGATTTTTGTTTTGGCTGTGCTGTTCGCTATCGAGGGGGCATGTTGCTGGTCAGGTCGTTGGAGCGGTAGTTATGTCGCTATGGGCTTTTATTCAGCCGCTGTTATCGTACATCATCGTTTTTGGTTTGAGTTTAGTAAGCGTGATTTCGTTTTACGAAACTCGCATAAAAAAAGATTACGCCTTTATTGCTCAGTCTATCTTGGTGGCAATAGCCTTCGTTGTGTTGCTCAAAATATTAATTGCGATAAGCTTAGTGATTTATAGTGTAATCACAAAAAAAGCAGTTCGCATAATTGAAGTGGGCCCCTATTTAAAGAAATATTCTTCTGTTACCCAACCAAGACCCGCACACAGCGCGTGGAAGGCCGCCTTGCAAGATATACTTAGACCATTATTCGCAATTAGTTTCATCTTATTGCTATTTTTCATTTCTCAGCTTGAAAGCAGCTTCAGCGAAAAAATTTGGATTGCTTTACGACCCTTAGCGATTGCATTTATACTTTTTTATTTGATTCGTAGTCATTGGGTCGCAGAGAAATTAAGAATTCTTTCAACAAAATCGCGCTTTGTTGAAAGAATTTATGCTAAATCAAAAACCGCTTTCAACCTCATGGCTGAGGGGGCGACGGGGAGCTCGAAAGTAAGTTCGGGGCGACAAAGCAAATAAGTCATCAATCTTTGACATGTAGACGCAGGCGTAGCGTTCCATCTGGTACGCGAAGTAGCTTTCTTCATTACCCGCCCGCATTAGTTGGCCCCAGTTTGGATTATAAACTGCTTGCTGCTTACGAATCAATTGGCTGATCATGGTGTCGATGGCCGTAATTTGCTCTTGCAGTTCATCAATGCGATCTTCATTAACCGGAGATTCTTTCTCAATTTTTTTCGTCATCACATCAGTGAGTTCATCTTCAAGCGGTTCTTTTTTTCTCATCAACAAATCGATTTCGGCAATAATTGGTAAATTTAAGTTATTATTCTTTAGTTCATTTTCAAGTTCTTCGATAATCATCGCCGTGCGCCAGTTACAATCTTTTTTCAGTCGCAAGATGTCGCCGTAAATATGATCGCCGATATATAGAATATCATCGCCGTTCAAACCCAAATCTTCGGTGAATTTACGCGCATTGCCGCTTTGGTAAACGCCTGGGCCTAATTTTGCATCCATGTTGCTCATGGTTCCGGTGTTAGGATCAACTTTTAAGAATTTAAGATCATCGTAGAAGAATTTTGGTTTCTGCGCAAAGGTAATAACCATTTCAAAAAGATCCACCCAAGACTTGTGGTCTTTTAAAAATGGATTAATCGCGTAATCAAGTAGAAGTTTCGAGTAGTAAAAATCTGAATTAGTTAAAATAAAAATCTTTTTGCCG
This sequence comes from Bdellovibrio sp., assembly GCA_014378765.1. Classification (GTDB taxonomy): domain Bacteria; phylum Bdellovibrionota; class Bdellovibrionia; order Bdellovibrionales; family Bdellovibrionaceae; genus Pseudobdellovibrio. The sequence goes on from JACMNA010000033.1 coordinate 8,079, forward strand.
TGTTTTTTAAATTTTTCAATTCCGCGGACGATACTTTCATCTTTAATAATGTACTCACCTAAATTTTTCGCCACTTCGTCTTTAATTGAACCGTCGCGGTGCGCCTCGTCTAAGGCGTCTAAAACGTCATCTGACATCTGCGCATAGTCTGGCAGTTTTAATAACGGGTCGGCGTCTTTCATCTCAACTAATTGCGAGTAAGCATGGGCTAATGAATAAGAAAAGCTTGTATCGATCGCTAGATAATCCGTTTTACTTAAGTCGATGTAAGTTGATTTATAAACTTTTTGGTGTGATTTAAAATCTAGAGGCTTCAGCCCGTGAAAGCTATTACGTATGGCAGTGTAGCGATTTAATTTTAAAAGATTTCCTTTTTTGCGGTCAACCACTAGGCCACGTAAGGCGAAGTTGAAGTCAAACTGCAATTTTTTAATAACCTCAGGATAATTTTTTCGGCTGACTAATTTTTCTATAATCTTCGTGTGCGAAAGTCGCTCGAAATTTTCGGTGTTGTAGCGAATCAAGGTATGATCCATATCTAGTCCGATATACTTTATCTTTTTTAAATTCAGGGTGCGGTTAACAAAAACTTTTGACTGGCGCATCGGGTACTCTCTTTATTTTTCTGTAGGTAATTGCAATTGATTCCATAACAACATTCCGCCGGCCATGTTATAGACGGTGTCGAAACCCTGCTGCTTGGCAAAGCTAGCCGCTTGGGCCGAGCGTCCGCCCGAGCGGCAAATAAACACAATGGGTTTTTCTTTCGGTATGGAATTTAAATTTTGTGGAATAGATGATAGCACGACTAACTGAGTGCCCTTAATATGGCCGAGTTCGCCCGTATATTCGACGTTTTCACGTACGTCAATTAACGTAAGCTCTGTCTGATGCTCGTTCACCTCTTGCGGAGGCACATCAGTCACATTTGGAAAATTTGGGTTAGGGGTCTGGGTTGTAAATTTGTATGACATAGGTTTAATAGTTTACACGAAGGCTTTATACCCCCGCAACTAAATCTGATGTCTAAGACCCTAAAAAGATTGGCGCACCCTATTCTTTTGACTGGAATGCGATTCGGCGTGAGCATAAAACCCTCATGAACCTAGAAAAACAAGAATCACTTATTCAGCTTTCCGCAGAGCAAAAACACGCTTTCGAAATGTGCCAATCGGGTGAGAACATTTTTTTAACGGGCGGGGCGGGTTCAGGCAAAAGCTTCGTGGTGCGCGAGTTTATGAAAGACAAAAACGATAAAGAAATGCCAATATTAGCCAGCACGGGCGCGGCCGCCGTGCTGTTAGGCGGTCGTACCTTTCATAGCTTTTTTGGGCTGGGCATAATGGAAGGCGGAGCGCAGGCAACCTTTGCCCGCGTCATAAATGACAAAAAAACCATGAAAAGAATTCGGCAAGTTGAGGGCGTTATCATTGATGAAATATCGATGATTCCGGGTGATGCCTTAATGGTCGCCGAAATGATTTCACAAGCCGCGCGCGAATCAAGTTTACCGTGGGGCGGAATGCGAATGATTGCGGTGGGTGATTTTGGTCAGTTGCCACCGGTGACGCGCTTTGGGCAAAAACGTGACTGGTGTTTTTTAAACGATGTCTGGCGAAAAACTGATTTTCAAATTTGCCATCTCAATTTAAATCAAAGAATACAAGATAATGAATTTCTAAATGTGCTATCCGATATTCGCGAAGGTCAAATTACCGAACGGGTGAAAGACTTTTTGCAAGACCACACTCAGGCCCACGATGAAGATCATCCGGGCACAAGATTATTTCCACGCCGAGATCAATCGGAAGAATACAATCAGAAAAAACTAGCCGAAATAAATGAAGACGAAGTTATAATTGATTCAATTTATTTCGGTGAGCAAAGATATATCGAAATTTTAACTAAATCGGCCCCGGTGCCGCAACAATTGAAATTAAAAGTGGGTTGCCGCGTTTTATTTTTAAAAAATGACTCACAAAAGCGCTGGGTGAATGGTACGCGCGGAACGCTCGTTCATTATCAGCCTGACCACCTAGTTGTTCGAAAAGAAGGCGGTCGAGAAGTCACCGTCGAAAAATTTTCTTTTTCGCTGTTGGATGCAGACGGCAATATGAAAGCCAGTGTTATACAATTTCCTGTTAATTTAGCTTACGCCACCACCATTCATAAATCGCAAGGGGCAACCCTTGATGAATTGTGGTGTGATTTAGGCTCATTGTGGGAGCCGGGGCACGCCTACGTGGCCCTTTCGCGGTTACGTGATGCCAGCGGACTTCATATTGTGCGCTGGCATCCACGTTCAATCATTACCGATCCGGCCGTCACGGCTTTTTATAAAAACAGCTTGCCTAGCTAGAAACTGATTTGGCCTTAAGCAACAAGAGTGATCCGTTTTTGACTCTGTCAGTACGACTTTGTTAGAGTCGAAAAACAATAGAAGGAGTCTGAAAATGGCTTTAGCGATCGATTGGGCTTACGGAAAAATGACTGATAAAAATCCACTGGGATTAAACGGCGTCGACTTTTTAGAATTTGCCGGCACCGATGCCGCGCACTTTGATAATCTATTTAAAAAAATGGGTTTTACCGAAGTTGCCAAAATTGAAAATAAAAATATTAAATTATACCGCCAGGGCGATATTAATTTCATTCTTAATTTAGAACCCAATACTTTTGCCGCCGAATTTGTAAAAGCCCATGGCCCATCAGTTTCATCAAGCGGCTTTCGCGTTGGTGATGCCACAAAGGCTTTTGAAGAAGCGGTTAAGCGCGGCGCGCGCCCTTACGATGGCAACGAAAACAGTCGGGGCGCTACACCTTACTTAGGCATTTACGGCATTGGTGATTCGTTAGTTTATTTTATGGATGAAACAAACCATAAGGATCTTTATGCCAACCAATTTAAGATGAAGGACATTACAATTAGTCCTAAAGGCTTAGGATTAGATATTATCGATCATTTTACAAATAACGTGCCTAAGGGTGAAATGACAAAGTGGAGTGACTTTTACGAAAAGATTTTTAACTTCCGTGAAGTTCGATACTTCGATATTAAAGGCAAATCGACCGGCTTACTTTCAAAAGCGATGCGATCGCCGTGCTCGAAATTTTCAGTTCCAATTAATGAACCCACCGATACTAAATCACAAATTCAAGAGTACCTCGATGAATATAAAGGTTCGGGCATTCAGCATATCGCCCTTACCACAAAAGTAATTAGCGATACGTTAGAAAAATTAAAGGCGAATGATATTCAATTTTTAAGTCCACCGCCGACTAGTTACTATCAACAATTGAAAAATCGTTTACCAATGGTGACCGAAGACATTGCGCGCCTCCAGCGTAACGCCATTTTAGTTGATGGCGATCACGAGGGGTATTTATTGCAAATTTTTACTAAGAATGTCATCGGACCCGTATTTTTTGAAGTAATTGAACGCAAAGGCCACGAGGGTTTTGGCGAAGGAAATTTTCAAGCGCTGTTTGATGCAATTGAAGCCGATCAGCGCGAGCGAGGATATTTATAATGTACCAATATTCGCAAGGTAAACATAATACTCAAGGCCATAAGGGAATTCCTGAGGGCTGTTACGAAGAAGAACAAGGTCGTAAAGGTTTTTATGGGCAAGTATCTCATTTAATAAAAGCAGATGCTTCAACTAAGTGGACGAATATTCAAGGGCCCCTGAAGCCGCATCTTTATGATTTAGTAGAAATGAAATATCAGAATGGCCATTGGCACCGCTTATTTTATAATTCTGACGTAGCTATTTATTCTAGTTGGAATGAAAAGACAGAATTAAAGTCTGAACTTAACTTGATGAACGCTTTTCGAAATGCCGATGGCGACACACTTTATTTTTGCCATGCCGGTTCGGGCTCGGTTTTAACGGAGTACGGGCTTTTAAAATTTAATAAAGGCACATACATCAATTTGCCAAAATCATTACATCACACTTTTGTTTTTGATGAGAAGACTCAGTTTCTAGTCGTTGAATCATTAAATAGTTCTTACCGCGAGCCTGAGCGCGGCATGATCGGCCGCAACGGATTTTATGACCCGGCCAGTTTTGGTAAGCCAGACCTCGACGCCATGCACGCTTTTTTAAAATCGAAAAATATTGAAGCGCGCGAAGTTTTAGTAAAACGTTTAGAGGCTATTACGCATTTCTCTTACCCAAGCACCGTTTACGATACGGTTGGTTGGAAAGGTGATTACTTTCCATTTACCTTACACATCAACGATATGATGCCGATTGTTTCGCACCGGGTGCATTTGCCGCCGTCGGCGCACACGACTTTCGTTGCGAATGGCTTTGTGGTTTGTACTTTTTTACCGCGCCCGCTTGAGACTGACGAAGATGCCTTAAAAGTTCCATTTTATCACCAGAACATCGATTACGATGAAGTTTTATTTTATCACGATGGAAATTTCTTTAGCCGTGATAATTTACATTCAAATATGATTTCGATGCATCCGGCTGGGTTTCCGCACGGACCGCATCCAAAAGCGTTCGCGAATCAGGGCAAGAAAACTCATACCGATGAAGTAGCGGTTATGATTGATTCGTGGAAACCATTGCATGTTGATTCACATATCGAAAAAGTTGAACTTACGAATTACTGGCAATCGTGGATGAAAAAGTAAGTTCTTTCAAAAAGGGCGACCTCATTACGCCAGAACAAGCCATGCAGTTGGCAATCGAGCTGGCTTATCTTGGCGCTGCTTACGTATCACCTAATCCGCTAGTGGGCTGCGTGATCGTTGATAGAAATCATCAAATTCTTGCAACTGGTTATCACGCGCGCTTTGGTGCGGCTCACGCCGAGGCCGACGCCTTAGCAAAGGTGAACGTCGATGAGTTAAAGAACGCGACTCTTTACGTCACGCTAGAGCCTTGCGCCCACGAGGGTAAAACTCCGTCGTGCGCCAAGGCTATTGCGCAGCTACCAATTAAAAAAGTTATTTACGGTTTAACGGACCCAAATCCCCTCGTCAGCGGGCAAGGCGCTGCCATTATTCAAGCCGCCGGTAAGAACGCCGTTGAATACGAAGGCCCGCTAAAAAAAGATTTAGAAGATGTGTGTGAAATTTTCTTAAAAAACTTTCGTCAGAAAAAAATATTTATTGCGGCCAAAGTAGCGGCCAGCCTTGACGGGCAAATGGGGCTAAAGAGCGGTGAAAGTAAATGGATCACGGGTGAAAGCTCGCGCGAACATGTGCATTTGCTACGCGCCAGATATGACGCGCTTTTAGTGGGGCGAAATACGATTGAAAATGACAATCCTTCGCTTAATATTCGTCATCCAGATATAAAAAAACACATTAAGTTAATTATTATGGATCCATCAGGATCGCTATTAACAAAAGCTGCTCAGGCTAATAAATTTAATTTTTTAAAGACTCACAAAAAAGAAAATATTTTTTTCGCGACAAAAAAATTACAACTCAATTCTGATTACCAACAAATTGAATTCTTAGATTTGTTAGATTTAACAAAAAAATTCTGGCACTTGCAAATTCGCTCCGTTCTTATTGAGGGCGGAGCTTATACGTATTCTTCTTTTTTAAACGCGAAACTTATCGATCGACTTCATCTATTTTTAGCACCAGCCGTTATAGGTGCGGCCAACGGACTCTCGTGGACAAGCGCTTTCGAAACTGAGAGCCTGCAAAATAAATTAATTCTTAATAACTTAAAAACTCAAACCTTTAAACCAGATATCTATATTACAGGAACTCTATGAAAAAAAATATCATCGCACTTATTCTGTTAGCCTCGAACTTCGCTTTTTCTTACACCGCCGAAATTCGCGAGCTTAACTCGAAAAATAAAAACATTTTATTTACCTTAAGCTCGGAAGAAAAAATGGTTGGTTCGGAAAAGACGATTTTAGCATTAATTAAATCTAAAGACGAAGTGATGGTTGACCAAACGGCAGTCATCGACGCCAGCACCGCTGAATTAATCAGTGGTTCGATTGACCAACGCCAAACAAAAGAAAAAGGCACGGTTGACGTCGAGGGCGATAAAGTTAAATTAACTTACCGCGCCGATGGTAAAGCCTTAAAAAAGAAAGAATTAAAAAAACCAGAACGTTTTCTAGCTCCCGGAAATTTTGATGAGTGGTTAACCGTTCATTTCGAAGAATTTAAAAAAGAAAAAACGATTTCGATAAACTTTTTAGTTTGGGAGCGAATGGAAATCTATAAATTCAAACTAGAGTATTTAGGCTTAACGGAACTCGGTGCACAAAAAGCTCAGCAGTTTAAATTAAGTATTGATAACGCCCTGATCGCTACCTTCATTAAGCCCATTTACATTTGGAAAACCGAAGATATGAAAAAAATACTAAAGTTTGAAGGCCGAGTGGCTGTCAAGCAGGTCAAAGGTCGTGGTCTAGAAAATTTAGACGGAGAAGTTCTGTATTTTCATGAAGTTAAAGCACCGCAGTAATTTGACATGGTCTAGGTCAGAAGGTTTTTCAAAACCCATGATATACTGATTCAAATATGAACGAAGAATTAAATTCCACTGGCTTACGAGATGAATGGTCCCTGTTACTGCATAGTTTTTTAGAGAGCGAATCGCCCAAACCCGAGTTGGCCGAACAGCTAAAGAACATGGATGTATCAAGTATTAAACGTGAGCTAAGTCACAAGCGTAAAAAGCTTAATCAATCGATCGAAAAAATAAAAATTAAGTTAGAGCAGGTTTCTAGCGTCATTGATAATCTAGAACTTGTTGGTTCAGACACTGCCGGACTTTTAAAGGAAATCGACTTCTTAAGTAAAGAGGGGCAAATGATTTCGGAAGCCATCTTTGTACTAGACCAGAAAATTAAAAAGATTCACCAATTGCAAGACCAGGCGGCTTCGGAAGCTAGTTAGTCTTTACTTTGCGGCGAACGCATTCGACGGATGCTTTGCTGCAAAACAATTTCAAGCATTCGAAATTCTTTCTCAGACGGTGCATTTTGTAATAGCATGCGCCTTAACACGGTAAAAATATTTGTTTTACGTTTGCTTAAATCGATATTCATTTCTTCAAGCCATCTTTTTAATGTCTCGTCCGGAAAAATCATGGGCTTACGCTGTTGCGCGCGCGCCTGCTGCTGACCCTCTAGCTTCGAACGAGTGCCACCAAATACCGACCGAAAGATAAATAACGCCAGCAAGGTAGCTTGCGAAAGGTTTAAACTGGTATTGTCGCCATACGTAGGAATTGAACAACAGTGATTCGCGTACTGAATATCTTCACCGCTTAGTCCCCAGTCTTCTGGACCAAATAAAATGTGAATAGGAAATTGGGTTTCTAAATTTTTTTGTAATCCTGGATGCGTCTGTTGAATATGTCGCAAGGTAGTTTCTAAATCTTCTACCTGACGGCCTTTGCCATCGCGAGCAGTAGTGGCGATTTGAATACCACGAGGTTCTTTTTCGTAAAACTCGGCCCAGTTAGTATAAATCTTTTTATTTTCGAAAGCGGCCTGGCCGTTGGCGGCGGCTTTATTAGCTTCAATGGTAAATTCGCATTGGGGTCCGACAAGAATGAGTTTTGAAAAACCCATATTAGCCATGGCTCGCGAAGTCGCCCCCACGTTGCGTTCGTAAATGGAACGCACTAAAACAATTCGTAAATCAATGTTTCGCATGGGCCAGTCTTAAACCTTCAACGATTAGCGATTGCGTCTCTTTGTTTTTTTTCATCAAAGTCGTCAGGTGAAATTCAATTAATTTCAAAAAACCCGCATCATAATTTTTATGGTAACCAATTTCTAATAGCTCAACGAACAAAAGCCACTCGGGCGAAGACGCTTGGCTGAGTTTTAGAAAAAGCTCTTTGAAATCGCCTAAAGTTGAGTTTTTGTTTTCGCGCAAACTGCGAACTTTTTGGTAATCAGAAAATAATTTCTTTTGTTGTTCGGTATACTGGGGCGCCTGCACACGGGCGGCGATAAAATCGTCGACCTCGCCGTAGGCAGCGCGATCGGCCGGGCCACCAAAAACAGAAGTCACTTCGTTAACTAAAATGACATCGTAAAGCCCCCACTCGGGTAAAAACAATTTTTCTTGGTTAAATTCACAAGAGGCTTGGCTGAACGTTAATATCATCGCGGTTTCAGAAATCTTTTTGATTTTATCTAAACGCCCGGTCACTTTAACGCCAGACTCATAATGAAGCTCGTTCACATCTTTAATTTTGAGTTCAGTCACATTAAACTTTTTAATAGAGCCAACCGGGGTGCCGTAACCATGTTGATGGTATTTAGCATCGTGACCGGTGATTTCTATATCTGAAAAACAAATTTGAGTTGGGCCTTCAAACTGAACGTACGCAATCGATTGGTTAGACGCCGTTAAATATTTTTTAAGTACGCCGCTAACCTGAAACCCATTTTCAAATTGCACGGTATTCACGGTTTCAGCCTGAATGGCTTTGTTAAGTCCGATGACGCCGCCTTTTCGGTAGGCCATAGTTTGCGCAAGCTCATCAAGTACTTGCCCGAGGTCATTAAAATCTCGCGCAACAAACAGTTGTGGTTGCGGTTCAGTTATGTCGTAAGCCTGTTTCACGCACTCAAGCGTAAGCGGAATCTTTTTTACTTTATCAGATAGGCACCATTTTGATTCGCCAACTGATGAAAGTAATCCGGCTCCAAATATTTTTGCGTTGTTGATATCACCCACTAAACCATATTCGGCTGTCCACCAATTCATGCGCGACAATTCAGCCGCCTCAGAAATAAATTGAGTTTCCGCCATAACGGCTTTTAATTTCTCTTCGGCAAGTAAAATTTGTTCGGGCGTTGAGCTTGGATTTTCTTTTATGTCTGAAAGTTCACGAATGGCTTGGTATTGTTGTAAATCTTGTTTGCTAAGAATCGCTTTTTTAGCGACTTGCGCGTATTGCTTTAAGTAATTTGAATACTCAACGTTCGCAATTATGGGAGCATGCCCAGCAGCTTCATGAACGATGTCGGGCGCCGGGGTATAAAGTAAGTGATCGATCGAACGCATATCCGAAGCAATTGGTAATACACTTAATGACTGCAGCTCCATAAACGCGGCGGGCGGAATAAATCCGCTAACGGGGACGGCGCGCCAGCCAAATTTTTCTAAGTGGGCACTTACATTTTCAATGCGAGGAATTTGTTCGATATCAATTCCGGTTTTTTCTAAACCTTCAAGATAACTCGCGTGCGCATTCTTTGATAAAAAATCTTTAAGTTGCCGAAGTACATAGCGCCATACCGCTTGGTCTAAAGGCGTGTACTTTTCGTAATTTTGTTCAACCACGTATTTTTGTAAATGCTTTGGTAACGATTGCATAGGTTATAACCAAGGATCCTTTTGATCTAAATAATTTTTAACATAATCACCAATGGCTTTTTCTAAGGGCCATTTCGGTTCTGATAAGCCAGCGGCAACCCACTTTTGCATATTAGCTTGCGTAAAATATTGATATTGGTTTTTAATATTTTCAGGCATATCAAGCCAATTGATTTTAACTTCTTTATTCATAGCTGCAAAAAGGGATTCGGCCAGGTCCATCCAACTTCGAGCTTTGCCGAAGCCCATGTTATAAATTCCGCTTTCGGGTTTTTTATCCATCAGCTCTTTCATCCACGCGGTTACATCTTTCACGTAAACAAAGTCGCGCAATTGGCGGCCGTCGGCGAATTGCGGGTTGTAAGATTTAAATAAACCCAACTCTGAATTCTTTTGAATCTGATGATAAGCTTTAAAAGCGACACTGGCCATCGAACCTTTTTCATACTCGTTCGGACCAAACACATTAAAAAATTTCAAGCTGTACCAATTAGCCGGAGTTGATTTTTGTTTAACCGCCCAACGGTCCATAATGACTTTAGACTCTCCGTAAAGATTTAAGGGCTTCAATTTTTCTGAGTCATAAGTATCTTCAAAGCCATTTTCACCGGCGCCGTAGGTGGCCGCACTACTTGCATAAATTAAGTTTTTTTGATTTTGCGAACACCATTCAAAAAGCCGCTGTGAATATTGAAAGTTGTTATTGTAAAGAAAATCCCAGTCGGTTTCGGTGGTGGATGAGCAAGCGCCCATATGAATCATCCATGTAACATTTTTGCGGGCTTCTTCGGTGGCTAAAAAACTCCATAACTCATGGCCTTCAAAAAATTGGGTGTATTTACGCTTTTGTAAAAGATTCCTACTAGCAAGGTTCACGGTATCGATCGCGACAATATTGTCGAGACCCGCTTGGTTAAGTTCCCAAATCATCGCACTACCAATAAAACCATTCGCTCCGGTAACAATAATCATGCTTGTTAGTATCTGGTATGACTCACAATGTTCGCAACAAATAATCAGTGCCTAGATCCCCGCGTCCGCTTAAAAAGTTGTGATTAAATTAGACAGTATTGAAATATATTCTTGTGCTGCCGTTTATGGGCCCACTAGCGAGGTTTTCAGGGTCAAAATACCAGGCACAGGCGTTGCTTTGTTCTAACGATAGGAAACCATCTGTTTGGGGAAATAGATTCTTGGTTTACTTGGTTTGATTAACTCGGGGGAGTTATTTTGAAGTCATGGGGAGCGGTTTTAGTTACAGCCATGGGATTTCTTGTGGGGATGATCTTAGCGGGAGTCGGGGGACTTTCAGCTAAGACGTCTTTTTCAACCGCAAATGAAATTATCCAACAAAAAAAAATTGAATCCTACTGGAGCGAGTCTGACCTTGGTAAGGATGAGCTTTTTGAGGTTATTTCTAATTCTAATTGTCAAAGCTCTGAAAAATACTTTTTAGCGTGCATTAACTCGGTTATTCAAACGGCGGATGATTTCGATCTTGAATTAGTGCCAGCTACGGGCCGGCTTGAAAAAACAAACTTTCAAGCCTTGGACCAAACTGAACAAAATCGACTATTACCCTTTGCTACGATTTATGCCAAACAACTTCACCAACTCATTAACTTTGAAAATTTATGGGGTCAGCTGTTAGATTTAATGCCTAATGAAAAGAAGGCCACACTCATCGCTAATGGAATCAATGGCTTTTTGTCTATTTATAAAGACCCACATACTTACATCTTACCAAATAACTATTATGAAGAAATTGGCTCTAAACTAGAGCGTTCAAACCTTTTCGTTGGTATTGCCCTTGAGCGTAACCAACGACAGATTCGCATTCGTAAAATATTTCTGCATTCTGATGCAGACGTGGCTGGATTAAAGCCCCAGGACGTAATTTTAAATCTTGAAGATCATGATGTGACCACCATGACATTACAAGAAGTTATGCAAGTTTTGAAAGACGCCAATAAGAAGTCTTTTGAATTTAAGATTCAGCGTAATGGCGAGACGATGGCCGTCAAGGTGGCGCGTCGGTTCCAAAGCCTTAATCACGTGCAGTTTGATGTTTTAAACGGAATCAGAAATTATGCCTTAGTCACAATTACTAAGTTTAATCGCGGCGTGTGCGAAGAAGTTTCGAATAAAATTCGCGCGGCGGCTGATAAAAATATTGTAGGCCTTGTTCTTGATTTACGCGATAATCCGGGTGGCCAGCTTGATGAAGCCGCCTGCCTTGCAGGATTGTTCGTTGGTATTAATAAGAAAATCTATTCGGTCGAGTACTTTGACCCGGTTAAATCTAATGAGGTGGTATTAACCACGGGATCATTACTTTACACTGGGCCTTTGTTAGTTTTAGTTAACAGTTCATCGGCTAGCGCTTCAGAGTTGTTAGCTGGAGCTCTACAAGAATATAAGCGCGCCATTGTCATCGGAGAAAAAACTTTTGGTAAAGGCACTTTTCAAGAATCAGAAATTTGGTCTAAGAACAACCGAATTACAATGTTTAAAACCCAAGGCTATTATTTGTTACCAAGTCAGTTATCAACGCAAATTGTGGGCGTAACTCCCGACATAGAGTTAACGGAACCGCATTTGCAAATCCGCGAAGAAAATAATTACTTCAACCCGGTCCATAATCCAAAGGCCCGCGCAGGCGTAGCAAGGCACTCCGTCTATTTTGAAGAGAACTTGAAAAAGTGCTCGGCCAATAAAAATTCATTTCAGTCAGATGATATTATTCTTAAAAAGGCGTTAGAAGTTCTGGCATGCCGACAACTAACATCGACTTTAGCTACGCAGTTTAATATTGAGGACTTCAATTAATTTTAACGGCCGCAAATCCGCCACCAGCCGTGCGTAGATTTGTGGTTTGTCCTTGATAAAGCCGGGCCACAATAAGCTGCAACTGATTCTTATAAGCGTAGCAACGCAAATCATACTTCATCATTAGTTTCTTGCCTTCATGCTCAACTTCAACCTCTGAAGGCATCGAAAGTTTCTGCGCGATAAAGTTTTCTTGAAACACTTCATTAAACGTTTTAGCGCTGATCGAGGCTCCGCGGTAAGCTTGCTTGCTGCCAAATGAATTTCGCGGTTTAAAAAACAAATTTTTTCGGTCAGACCAAATTTTTTCACGATCTGCATTTGCTAAATCATGAAGTGGTAATAAGCTTTGGGGCTTTGGTAAATCGATTTGCTGATTCCAATCTAAAAATCTTTTTTTATCGGCCAGCATAAAGTACTCGTAAGGATTCGGCGAAAGTTCGATTTTTTTTTGGTTATATAGATCTTTTATTAAAGCTGACCGCGGCTCTTGCAGCATAAAATCAGTATAACGGTTGTAAACTAAGCCCGCCGCCTGCATTGCATCGGTGCCATCTACAGACACAATTTTGCTTTTCACCCCGTGCTTATTAAATAACGCCTGGTAAATTAAAAACTCTATATAAAGTCTTTGCTGTTCGGGCTGATCGTCGAAGATGGCAATGGTTTCATTTTTTCCGGATGAAAGCTTGATTTCGTTTTTAAACATCGAAATCAAATCATTTTCGTTCCAAGCGCCAACGGGGTTCGGCAACTTTAAAAAAGAATACAGTTCTAAACCCAAAGCTAAAAATGAGGCGTTCGTGTTGATCTCGATCAGCTCAAGTTGGCCTTCGGCATTGATGTGAAAATCGTAACTCATGCAGGCCGAGTAATTATCTGGCTTGCGCACGCCATAAGTTTCGAACTCGGCCGCTAAATGCGTTGTGCCCCATTCGCGTAGTTGCCAGTAATGATTGATTTCAGTTTGAATTGATTGCACTTGCTTTGAACTTAAAGTCACTTGATAAGGCGAGATCAATTGCTCATAGATTAAATTATTAAGCACTTCGACACTGAGTTGCGGGTATTTTTCATTTAAGAATGTGACGAAACTTGCTTTCAAATTCATGCTCATTTATTGTTGCCACACCCACGGGTAGGAAACAATGAAAACTATCAAACTTGTCACATGGAACGTAAATGGAATTCGCGCCAGCTTTGATAAAGGCTTGGGCCAACTTGTGCGCGACGTGAAGCCCGATATTATTTGTTTACAAGAAACCAAAGCGCATAAAGAACAAGTAAACCCTGAATTACAATCTTTAGGTTACGCGCACCATTTTTGGTCGTCGGCCGAAAGAAAAGGCTATTCGGGAGTAGCGACTTTTCTGCATGAGGCTCCGAAGCGCACGCAGACATCTATCGATCACCCCCAGTACGAAAAAGAAGGTCGCATTGTTTGGACTCAGCACGCTGACTTTGATTTATATAATATTTATTTTCCAAATGGCGGCTCGGGTGAGCTAAGACATCAATTCAAACAAACCTTCTTAAAAGATTTAACTAGTCACCTTAAATTCGAAATGAAAAAGGGAAAGCAAATCATCGTCGTCGGTGATTATAATGTGGCCCACCAAGCGATTGATATTTATGATCCAGTCATGATGTCGCGCGTGTCGGGATTTTTACCCGAAGAGCGTCAGTGGTTCACTGAATTTTTAAATTCAGGATTTGTGGATTGTTACCGCTATTTAAATCCTACTAAGAAAAATATTTATTCTTGGTGGTCTTACAAAGAAATGGCGCGAATCAAAAACCGTGGTTGGCGCATCGATTATATTTGTGCAACTTCGGGGCTAATAAAGCATTTAAAAAAATGTGAAGTTCTTATGGAGCAATTGGGTTCAGATCATTGCCCCGTGATGGCCGAATTTCAGTTTGAGTAATTAGCCTTAAAGCAGCCATGAATCATTAACTTCGCTTACGGCGAGGTACGCTGGCAAAACGACGCAGGCGCGAAGGCTTCGCGGGTGTCTCTTGAATGGCGGCCGCTTTTTCATCTAACTTTTCTTTATAATATTTACGAAACATCATTTCGCCTAAGGCCGACGATTTAACTGTCCACTTTTTTACGTTCACCGTGATTGCGGCAACGGCGATTTTATCTTGATCATCTGAAGCATAGCCCACGAACCAGTCATTGCGACCCTTTGGATTCATGCCCGAAAAGTGGCCGGTTTTTCCGCCCATTTCAATCTCGCGAAATTTTTTATCACGCACGATTTTACGAAAAGTTTTGCGAGACGTACCGGTTAGAATTGTTTGCTCCATCATTTCACGCACCTTAGCCGCTGATTCAGGTCTTAAAATCTGGCCGCGTTCTAAAATTTGCGCTTTGTAAATCTTCTCATTTTTACTATTCTCAAGTGAGTCGACGATGTAAGGCACAAGCATTTTGCCATCGTTAATAATTGTCGAAGCAATCATGGCTCCGTGCACGGGGCTCATCGTATTAAACCGGTTAAAGCCTGATGCCACTTCCGTTAATTGAAAACCTTTTTCAGTCGGAACTGATGCTTGACTAGTCTCAACGAAAAAGTCGGTCGGCATTGATTCATTGAACATAAATCGGTTCGCGTACTCAGTTAAATCTTTAGGTTCTAGACTTTCTAAGCTTAAGCGGCCAAATGCGGTATTAATGGAACGGGCAAACGCTTCTTTGAGCGTAATGAAGCGTGTCCATTTATTAACTTTGTCGGAAAGAACATTCTTTTTATAAAGCGTGTAGTTACCGCCATTGTAACCGATGCGATGTTGCGGGCTAACGCCGGCTTTATCGACCGCCGCTGAAGCCGTGATCACTTTAAAAATACTGGCTGCGGGAAAGCTAGCCCGTAAGGCTAAGTTTGAACCTTGCGGATTGGCTTTTTCATAACTGGACATCGCTAAAATGCGGCCGGTCTTAGCATCCATCATCACGATTGCGCCGTAATCGGGACGGTAACGTTTAAGTAAAGCTTCGGCTTCTTTTTGTAAATCATCTTGAAGCGTGTAATTGATTTTTAAAGTCAGCTTGTCGGATTCGCCTTCAGGTGAAAAAACGGCTTCAGCTGGTCTTCTATTAGCTTTAATCGAAGCCGACAAAGATTCTGAGATCACTTTTCGTGATTCGAGCGTTTTTTTAAGCCATTCATCTTCTGATGCGGGCACTTCTCGTTCATTAAAGAACAAAAAGGCAGATAGAAACAAAGCTGTTGGCATCAACATCCATGATGCAATTCGGCGTCTTCCTTGAAACATAATATAAGCATAACACAAAAAAAAAGATGTGCTCAAGCCCTCTAGTTCGAATAATATGACCGCATGAAAACAAAAGAACGGATTCTACTTGGCGCGCTCGACCTTTTTAATAAGGATGCCGCGACTGAAGTAACAACAAATGATATCGCCCGCGAGTTAAAAATGAGCCCGGGGAACCTTTATTTTCACTATAAAAATAAAGAACAAATCATTCGAGAACTATTCAAACGTCTAGCTCTAGAGACCAACCTCATCTGGAAACCGCAAACAAAATTAGCAAAAAAAAATGAAAAGATTCAATTGGTTGATTTTATCGAACGCAATTTAGAACTTTATTGGAAATTTCGTTTTTTTCACCGCGAACTGTACACGTTAAGAAAAAAAGACGCCGAACTTTCTAAAATGTGGCGCCTGCACTTAAAAAAGTTAACCAGGTTAATGATCATTCTGTATAAACACTGGGTGCGCGCCGAAGTGATGGTACCAAGCAAAACCGTTAACGAAATGGAATTTGTGGCTGAGCTACTTTTCGTTTCTTCAAATAGCTTCATGCTCTTTTTCGAAACTGTCGACCGCGTTCCGCATCAGCGCACAATCAACAAAGCGCAGAAACATATTATGCGAATGCTTGTGCCGTACATGACTGGCGAAACAAAAGACAGCTTTGAAAAATTTATTCAATAAGGGCTTATAACCGTCACTATTAGCGTCTGTAATCGCCTGCATTCACGCCCAAATTGGCAACCTTGTTGCTTTAGTTCTGGTGGGGGAATTCAAATGAGACATCTGGTTATAATAGTACTGTCGGTAGCACTTTATTCACTGAACTCGTTAGCTGATTGTGGCGCCTTAGTTGGGGAACTAAAAGCCATGAAACAAGCCCAAACGACCATTCAAATATCGCTTATCTCAAACCACGGATTATTCGCGACCACGCTAGAAAGCTACTCTGAAGCGCTTTCTGAGTCGGGTGGTAAGGCCTATAAGACGATCTCGTCGAATATGAATAACAGCGTTTCATCAATTCGTGATCGAGGCCTCAAGGCGCAAAAAACTGCGCTTAAGTTAGAAGAAGCAACGGACGATTTGATTCAGCGTATTTCTAAGTGTTTAAAGTAATCGATATTAAATCCTACGGGTCGACGCTCTGATGTTGACCCATCATTTTCTTTGGTCATTTGACCATAATACAAACGATCCACTTCGATTTTAAAAATTCCATACTTCAAATCTCCCGCATGGGGAATTTGAGTTTCCTTTTTCACATTAAATAAAGCGCATCGTAATCCGGTGATATCTTTTGAATCGCTAATGGTCCAATCAGTAAATCCACAAACTTTCCGACTATTAAGATCTTGAATCGCTTGAGAGTTAGAAACACTTAGTGAAACATTTAAATAAGTGAAGTCGATCCATTCAACGTGCTCGGCCGTAAAAACTACGTAGCCGGTTGTTTCAAAGATAAATGAAATTTGTTGGCAGTTTCGATCAGCATAAAACTTTTCAGTTGAGGTAACAAAATTGCCTTTTACAGCCTGCTCTTTTATTAAGCCATCCTTACATTCGATTTGCCAGAGTCCGCTTGGTAAAGTGGTTCCAAAAACAGACTTCGCCCAAAAAAACCCAGCAAAAAGATAGAATAAACTCGATTTCATTCGCACAACTTACTTGAGCTCTAAAACTCTTTCTAGATATAACTTTAGTAAAAACAGGTAGATAAAAAGCTCAATTATTTACAAGGAAAGCGAATTTTTACCCCAAAAATAGCGAAATTATATGGTGCATTAAGACTTGAGTCTTAAAAAATATATAGAAGTTTCAAGCACTTACGAGGTTACATTTTATGTAAGATTTTTTATTGCAATAAATACAAATATACCATTAGATAAGGCGGTTCCAAATTGGAACTTAAGTTTTAGGCAGGTAGGCCGAAACGACTAATCTCAACGGAGGATAAATGGCTAAGAGCACGGGATCTAAAGTTACTGAAAAGGTAGTTAAAGAGTGTCGCGATAAGTTGATGAAGACGAAAATGGACTTATTAAACCGTGTGAGAGAAGCCCGCGAGAAATTAGATCTAGGTGAAAAAGGTGGAGACGAAGCCGACCAAACCATGCGCCTTTTAGCCGAACAAGAAATGTTAAATTTAAATGATCGACTAAGATCACAATTATTTGAAATTGAAAGCGCCTTAGGCCGCATCGAAAACGGATCATTCGGAAACTGCGAAGAGACCGACGAAGCGATCGAAGTTGAACGTCTACGCGCAATTCCTTGGACTCGCTTAAGCATCGAAGGTGCTGAGATTCGCGAGTCGGTAAACCGTCGTTACGCTCGGTAGTTTTTAAGATTTATTCTCTTGCTAAATTAAAGCCCTCAAGTGAACCTTGCGGGCTTTTTCATTTAGTACAATCCAATTTCTTGATTTATAAATTAAGTTAGGCAAACAACTTCTATGAGCAGCAGGTATCCAATAAAAAAAATAGTGACTGCACTTGCAATCGTATTCGCTATCATTTTT
This sequence comes from Bdellovibrio sp., assembly GCA_014378765.1. Classification (GTDB taxonomy): domain Bacteria; phylum Bdellovibrionota; class Bdellovibrionia; order Bdellovibrionales; family Bdellovibrionaceae; genus Pseudobdellovibrio. Next base: position 26,048 of record JACMNA010000033.1, read on the forward strand.
TCTGTGGCACTTTACGGGCAATCGTTTTGGGGTGGCAAAACAATGTCTGCAAAACAAATTAAGACAAAATGGGGAGCCGAAAAGCTAGATGCTGACAAATTTCGAACAGGAAATTATGAAATTAAATCTAAAATGGCCTATGCTATTTTGACAGATAAAACTTTAGTCGGGAAATCTTATGATGAAATTCGTAAATTGTTTGGTGAAAATGATGGATTCTATTTTGTAGATACTTTTCCAACTTATATTATCCAAAGGGGAAAAGACCATTCCGAAGATACGTGGCAAATAGTATTTAGAATGGATCGAAATTTCAAAGTACGAGATGTAATTATGCATAAGAACTGCTGCGAGAGATAGCAAGTCGCAATTTATTCTCTTGCTAAATTAAAGCCCTCAAGTGAAACAGCAGAAGCTGTGCGATCTTTGAGGGTTTTTTCGTTTACGATGCCTAAGTGGCGTTGAATTTCGGCCGCTAAGCGCATTTGATCTTGATGGCTTTCTTCGATGAGCTCATCGAACTGAATATCTGCCGCAAACATATTAAAACTGTACATAAAAACCAAAATTGCAAAAATCCATTTAATGCTCATAGGGCCTCCTGCTGTTAAGTAAGACAAAACCACAGTTAGACGCGGTTAATCTGTTTGACGAAATTGCTAGAATTCACGATATGGTGGGCCCATGTTTTTAAAACGATATGGTGTCTATTCCGCTCTACTTCACTTAGCTCTGTTGCTTGGGTTCGTCTTTTTGAATCTAAAAAGGGTATCGGTCACCGCAGAAGTACCGGTAGAAGTGAAGCTAATAAGCGCTGGAAAGCCCAAGGGGCCTCGATCTGCGGCTAGTAGCGGCTTACGGGGCGGGGTTAGCGCGAGGAAGCTGAATTCGATGTTATTTCCCAGTTTTAAGGACGGCTTACTAAATAAGGTGGTTGCGAATTCACAGGTGGGGAATCCCCCTGATGTGCCCGAGTTTGCCCGTGGTTACCAGGGTATGGATATGTCGAAAATACGCTTCATTAAATCGTTATGGCACGAGATTGATCAATCGATCGTCGAGTCTAAGTATTTATCTGAGTACGGTCACGTCGGCCAAGTGCGGCTTACCTTTGAAGTGGGCCCGGATGGTCACTTAGTTGAAAATTATTTCCGTGCCCAAGCCTCTGATCCGATTCTTAAAGTAGTTGCGGCTCGTGCGGTTCGCAAAGCCTTAAAAAATGAAAACGAAAATTTAGTGTTACCAAAAGAAACAACGAAAGTGGTGGCGCAATTTAATTGGGCCGGTTACGCGACTTGCGAACGACGGAAAGGCACCGAACAGAATTTTTTAAGTTTTTGTAAATATGGTGAAAATAAAATTAAAAACTTCACTTCGGGTGAACGTTCTGAAACTTATTTAAAAGCGATTGCAACGCACGGACCGTGGGCCATCGAAGAAATTCAGAACTACCGCCGAGAAGAGGATCACCGCAAGACTCAATTCGACCCTTTTGAAGAAATGCGGCGAGATCCCGATTACGATTTAGGAAGTTAATCCTAAACAACTATCTTGGTCGGATACCTTTATACTGTATTAAAGAATAAAAGCCCCAACGGCATGAACGTGTACCGGTCTTGATCGACTCGCGGAATTCTGTCACTTTACAGTGCTCAAGCCCTTCAGCTTCACACGTGTCTATTGCTTCGTTAGTTGCAATCGTAAGGCAAGAGTCGTCATTATACGGATAGCACTTTAATTCGCAACGTACGTTGGTCTTAAGTTCGCCCGTTACGACTTCGCCCACAACGGCAAAAGAAGATGCGCAGGCAATTGAAACAATGAGTGACGCTAACAGATTCCTTTTCATAAAAAATCCCCCCGGATTTATGTATAGAGTTGGGGTTTTATAACACAGTGATTTTTTATTTTGCGAACATTAAATTTATTATGAATTCTTTCTAGAACTGTCATTTGTTACGACACTCCAGCTGCAAAGTTTGTAAAGAATTCGCGCCCCCACGTTACCATCCCACTCAGAAGCCTCTTCATTTCCAGATGAAACTTCATTCAAATCGAAGCCGACAATTTGCCGTCCCGATTGCGCAACCAGATTAAACAAAAAGAAAACCTCATCGGTAGATAAGCCGCCAATGACGGGGGTTCCGGTTGAAGGGCAAAAGCGCGGATCTAAAGCATCGATATCAAATGAGATATAAACTTTTTTTGGTAGCTCGTTGATAATATCCATCGCGACCGAACCCCACGATTCGCCTTTTAATAAACGCTGCTTAATACCAATATCAAAAAATGTTTTAATATTCGGATGCGACTCGACGTAGTTATATTCTTCTTCGCTAAAATCGCGAATTCCAACTTGAACTAATTTCTTCGGCGGCGTCGGTAAATTCATCACGTTATACATAATGGAAGCGTGCGATTGTTCAAAACCTTGGTAAGCCTTGCGGGTGTCAGAGTGAGCATCTAAATGTAGAATACCTACTTCGCTTTGGCCTCCCGCTAAATGTTGTTCACAGACGGCCTTGATTGCTCCCAGCGGAGTTGAATGGTCGCCGCCAACCAGGCCAAAAAGTTTTCCGGCTTGTAAAATCTTTTTTGTTTCTTCGTAGACCCAATTGGTTAATTGTTTTGAAGCGTTATTTACTTCTGAAACTAGTTTTTCGATTTTTGTCGTATCAGTTGATTGTTCGGTGCGCATTTGAATCACTTTTTGCGCATGTTCTTTATATTTTTTATTTTCTGAAAGCCACTTTTCTGAAATCGGCTTCATAAAATACCCAGCCTCGTAAGCGTTCTTAGTTTCAAAATCAAACAGATCAATTTGTTCAGAGGCTTCTCTAATAATGCGTGGACCGTTTGAAGCGCCTTTACCATAAGAAGTGGTCACTTCCCACGGAACTGGCAACAAAACCACGCGACACTCTTCTTCGGCTAAGGGGATTCCGAAAATACCAAACTCAGAGGAGATGGTCTTTGCCGGATCAAACTTCTTTGGCGCCGTTTGCGTAGTTGTCTTAATTTCCATGTACTTACCTCTTCACACGATTGTATTTACTTTTTTAGAGTGCTTCATGAATTAGGGTAAAATTTAAAAAAAGGGAATAAAATCCTTAACTTTGCTGGTTGCGCCATGAATTAAAAGTTGAATAAAAATGCGAGTTCGATCATCGTTTTTAGTAACTCAAATATAACGCGTCCAATGGAGGGTGTTTGTTATGATTTCAAAGCTTTTATTAGTGTTAGTAGCGGCAACAGTTTCAACTTCTGCATTGGCGTTAGAACGTAATATGAATGCGCCCAAGGGTGGCGTGTTTAATTACAGCATGGATGCAGAGCCTGAAAATATCCATCCGGTTATGTCGGGTGACGTGTATTCACGTTACGTGAAAGAATATCTCTATGATGGGCTATGCGATAACGACGCTGAAACTTGGGAGCTGATGCCCCATATCGCCGAGAAGTGGGATATTTCAAAAGACGGTTTAACTTTTACCTTTTTCTTGCGTAAAGATGCTTACTTTCATAATGGCGAAAATATCACGGCCGAAGACGTTAAGTTTTCATACGAAGCCGTTTTAAATCCAAAGCATGAAGCGTTAAATATGCTTCCGTATTTTGATAAAGTTAAAAGTGTTGATGTAGTCGACAAATACACCGTACGTTTTAATATGAGTGAAAAGTACTTCGGAACATTGACTACACTTTGCACGAATATGTACATCATTCCGAAATCAGTTTACGGCGATATTACAAAATCAGTTAAACTACAAAAAGACGCTGTGGGCTCTGGCCCTTATAAATTAGAAAAATATGATAAAGCCCAACTAATTGTCGCTAAAAAATTCGACAAATGGTACGGCGACAAAGTTCCGCATTTGAAGGGCCTTTATAACTTTGACCAGGTTAATTTTCGATTTACTAAAGATGATAATATTTTAATTGAACGCTTAAAAAAGGGCGACGTTGATTTTGCACGTTTTACGACTGATTCGTATAAAAAAGCGACGGGTGGAAATTTCGGCAAAACAGTTTTTGCCGTAAAGGTTGAGAATAGTGAACCGAAAACCTTATCATTTATCGGCTTCAATTTACAGAAAGAGATTTTTAAAGATAAGAACACCCGCTTAGCGTTTGCCCATCTGGTAAACCGTGAATTGATGATTAAGAAATTTTTTAACGGCTGGAATTATTTGGCAACGGGCCCCGAATTTGTAAAGTCTCCTGCGGCTCAAAACAGTAAGCCAATTCCTTTTGATCCTAAAAAAGCACAAACTTTGTTAGCGCAAGCGGGTTGGACTGATTCTGATAAAGACGGTGTCTTAGATAAAACTGTTAATGGCCAAAAGGTCGATTTAAGAGTTTCATTTATCTACGCGAACAAAGATTCTGAAAAATATTGGACGATCGTTAAAGAAGATGCCAAAAAAGCCGGAGTTGATATTGAACTTAAATTTTTAGAGTGGAATAGCTTCATTAAATCAATCGATAGCCGTAGCTTCGACCTGATGGCAATGGCTTGGGGTGGCGGAGATGTTGAGTCTGATCCAAAACAAATCTGGCACTCAACTTCAAACGGCAAGGGCGGCTCAAACTATATCAATTATAATAATCCAGAAGTTGATAAGTTAATTGATCAAGGTCGAGGCGAATTAGATCCAATTAAGCGTCGTGATATTTTCAAGAAAGCAAATACTCTGATTGCGGATGACGTGCCTTACATTTTCTTGTGGAGCCGAAAGTTTGAATACTACGGACAATCAAATAAAATAAAACGACCAGGCGATACGTTTAAGTATAATTTTGGATACCGTTCTTGGTGGTCTGCTTCAGCTAAATAATAAAAGTTAGGTAATACATCGAATGCTGATTTACCTTCTACGTAGAATATTAATATCGATCCCGACTTTTTTCGGGATCACTTTAATCACATTTTTTATTATCAATATGGCTCCGGGCGGGCCAATTGAACAAAAATTGCAGAAAATTCGTATGAGTGGCGGCGGAGGCGGCAGCAGCGTCGGTATTTCGCAAGAGCTGATTGACAACTTATCAAAGCAATATGGTTTTGATAAACCTGTACACGTTCGTTATTTTATTTGGCTAAAAAATATCGCCCGTTTAGATTTTGGCGATAGCTTTGCTTTTCAAGAACCAGCGATAGATGTGATTACCTCAAAATTTCCGGTCTCTTTACAATTTGGAATTGCGTCTTTAATTTTAACTTACTTAATTTGTATTCCGTTGGGCGTAAAAAAAGCGATTGGGGCGGGCGGTTGGTTCGACCAAATCTCGGGAATTGTTCTTTACATTATGGTTTCAGTGCCCGTTTTGGTTTTAGCGATCTTACTGATTGTTTGGTTTGCCGGCGGTTCGCATTTCGATTGGTTTCCGATTGGTGGCATCAAATCAGATGATTACGATACGATGACGACCGGTGGAAAAATAATGGATCGAATCTTTCACTTTGTCTTGCCCCTAGTCTGTTACATCTTCGGTAACTTTGCCGAATTAACCATGTTAGTTCGTAATACTATGTTAGATGTAATTAAATCTGATTACATTCGAACCGCGCGGGCTAAGGGATTAGAAGAAAATACGATCAATTATAAACACGCGTTAAGAAATGCTATGATTCCGGTGGCAACGGGCCTAGGCGGATTTTTAAGAGTGTTTCTTGCGGGTTCACTTATCGTTGAAACTATTTTTAATTTGGATGGAATCGGACTGCTTGGTTACCAGTCAATCTTAGCTAGAGATTATAATGTGATCATGGGCCTTACATTTATTTCGGCGCTGTTACTGCTGGTTGGAAATATCATGAGTGACTTAATCTATGTATTGGTTGATCCAAGAATCGATTTCAAATGATCGAAAAATACATAAAAAATGATTTAACATTAAAGCGTTATCGGCGATTTAAAAGAAATAAGATCGCCGTAGCTTCAATTTGGATTTTGGCGGTTTTATTTTTCTTCAGTTTTACCGCCGAATTATGGGCCAACAGTAAGCCTCACGTGATGAAATACCAGGGCAAGCTTTATTTTCCTTTAGTGGTTGATTATCATCCGACTGAATTTGGTCGTGAAGATATTTTTGTTATGGATTACCGCTCTTTAGAATTTGATAAAGAAAAAGGCGATTGGGCCGCATGGCCACTTGTGCAGTGGGACCCGTTTGAAAGTAATGCGTTTATTGATGAATTTCCTTCGGCGCCATCGAAATTCAATTTAATGGGTACCGACGATCGTGGTCGTGATGTTCTAACCCGATTGCTTTATGGTTTACGATACACGCTTATTTTTTCAATCGGAGCATGGTTTGCCAGTTATTTTATCGGAATTATTTTAGGCTCTGTGATGGGTTATTTTGGTGGCACAGTTGATTTAGTTGGTATGCGAACCGTAGAAATCATTCAAACGATGCCGATTACATTGATTTTAATTACGATTATCTCGATATTTACGCCCAACATTTTTGTTTTGATTTTATTTCTTTGCATATTCGATTGGACCAAAATCGCCACTTACATGCGTGCTCAGTTTCTGCAACTTCGTCAGCGCGAGTTCGTTGAAGCCGCCCGCGCTTTAGGATCGTCAAACTCGCGAATTATTTTTAAGCACATTTTGCCTAATGCAATCACTCCGATCGTGACATTTTCGCCGTTTGATATCGCGTTTAATATTTCGTACTTAGCATTCTTAGATTATTTAGGTTTGGGTTTGCGTGCGCCAACGCCAAGTTGGGGTGAGCTGCTGCAGCAAGCGCAAAAATATTTTACGACCGCCGAATGGTTAGTTTGGTATCCGTCACTGGCGTTGGTGTTAACGCTGACCTTGCTGATTAATATTGGTCTAGCCGTCCGCGATGCCTTTGACTCGAAATCATCTGTCGGCTAATTAATTCTGTATGCAAGTCATCATTACCATGGCCGGAAAAGGCTCGCGGTTTTCTGAATCGGGTTACACCGAACCTAAACCCGTGGTTAATATGGCTGGAAAACCAGCAATCGAATATTTAGTCGATGCTTTTCCAAAAGAATGGAATTTAATCTTTGCGGTTGGCGCGCACTATAAAGGTTCGATCGTTGAAAAAGTTTTGCGTAACATTAGACCTGAAGCGCAAATCATCTTTTCAGAACATACCGAGCGGGGGCCGATCGACACGGTAAAAGCCGCACTACCAATATTAAATTCAAATGATCCGGTGATGGTTTCATACTGTGATTACAGTTTAGTGTGGGACCCAAATGATTTTTTAAGGGTGATCGCAGACTATGATGCGGCGGTTGTGTCGTATTTAGGTTTTCATCCAACTTATTTCGGGCCTAATTCTTACTGCCATTTGCAGGTCGACGGAAATCGGGTCACAAAATTACAAGAAAAAGTGTTATTTACCGATGACATCGAAAAAGAAGTGACGTCGGTAGGACTTTATTATTTTAAAAACTTAGCCACGTTAGTTTCTGCCCTCAACGAGCAAGAAGTGCAGGATTTAAAATATAAAACCGAATTTTACACTTCACTGGCCATTCAAGCGTTAATGAATTCGCAACCCGAGGTAAAAGTTTTAAATTATATTGTTGAACACATGGTGCAGACGGGTACCCCTAGCGATACCGAACGATTTGAATTTTGGCATTCGGTTTTAATTCAGAACCAAGAGCCAGGCGAATTTAAATTTCAACATATTATAAAAGAAAAACAGCCCACATCATTTACGCCCGCGCTTTTTGAACTTGAAAAAGTCTATTGGCAAAAAACATTTAGCGAACTTCTAGATCAGAAAAAATAACTAGCCCTAAAAATGCATAAAGCGAAACGGGTATCCCCAGTTTCGCTTTATGGATCACTCGTAGCTTCCTATAAAAAGGAGGTTCCGAATGACGAATCTTCAAACTAACTATAGAAGATATCGACGTTTTGCGAACTTGATTAAAGTGTTCTTAAGTCTAGTTTTACTAGCGCTTAAAATACTGAGATCGATTTTAGACCTTATTTCGTAGATTTCCATTTGCTACCAACGTGTACGCGTCCTAGTGAAATGGATGGGACTAAAAATCCTGAAGAAACGAGTGATTAAGGAAAAGCAGGCTGGGGGCCCACTTTATTCCATCTCTTCTAAATAAGTGTAACCTGACAAGCCTTCTTCGTAGTGCTTGATCAGCGACTTCGCTTCTTGCTTGGTGATATTACCTTTGTTGATGCTTTCTTCGGTGTACTGACGAACGTTATCAACCATTTCTGCTCGGCCGTACTGCACGTACGTTAATACTTCAGTGACCGTGTCTCCCGGTATGTAGTGATCAACCGTGTAACCAGAATCATGAATTGAAATATGCACGGCATCGGTGTCGCCGAATAAATTATGGAGATCGCCCAAGATCTCTTGGTACGCGCCCGTTAAGAATACGCCTAAATAGTATGGCGCATCACCCTCGGCAAACGGGTGAACTCGCAAAGTACTTTTCACTTCGCCGGTTTCGGTGTCGATAAATTTTTCGATCTTTCCGTCAGAGTCACACGTTAAGTCGGCTAAAGTGGCTTCGTGACAAGGCTCTTGTTTTAAATTGTGAATTGGCATAACCGGAAAAAGTTGTCCGACGGCCCAAGAATCGGGAACGGATTGAAACACGGAAAAGTTACAGAAGTAAGTGTCACACAATGTTTGGCGTAATTCAGATACGATATCTTCACAGTCTGGTAATGACTGCGCCATCGTAAGAATCTTTGTGGCAATCGTGAAGAACATGCTTTCACACCAAGCGCGTTGGGTTAAATTTAAAACCCCGTAAGTAAATAAATTGAGAGTTTCATTCTTCGATTGCAGCAAGTCATTGAAACATTCGTTAATATTATCGGCCGTTAATTTTTCGAACGTGTACTGCATCTCTTGCATGATTGACGGATCTTTTTTAGTTGCCGGCACCGGAGGTTCAGAGCGGTAAAGATTATTTACTCCCATCACGTTAAAAATTAAAACGGAGTGATGGGCCACTAAAGCACGCCCTGATTCAGTTACAATATTTGGGTGCGGTACATTTTTTTCATCACACATGGTTTGAATAGTTGAAACCACGTCATTAGCGTACTCTTGTTCAGAGTAATTGATGGAAGAGTCTGAAGAGCCCGATCCGTCGTAATCAACGCCTAGGCCGCCGCCCACGTCGATGTATTTTAAATTAGCGCCTAAAGAATACAGCTCAGTGTAGAACCGCGCCGCTTCTTTCAGTGAAGACTTGATACTTTGAATGGAAGGAACTTGCGAACCGATGTGGTAGTGCATCAGCTCAAGACAGTCGAGCATGTTTTGTTTTTTTAAAAACTCAACGCCTTCGACAATTTCAATCGCCGTTAAGCCAAATTTGGAACGAGCGCCCGCAGAATCGACCCACTTGCCAGCGCCTTGCGTATTTAATTTTGCGCGGAAACCAATTTTAGGGCGCATATTTAATTTTTTTGCAGTTTCGGTAATAATTTTTAATTCATCTTTACGATCAACGACGATAATAATCTCGCGACCAATTTTTTGCGCGAGCAGCGCTGTTTCGATATACTCAGTATCTTTAAAGCCGTTACATATAATTACGGCGTTCGGCGTATTCATTAATGAAAGAACAACCAGAAGCTCGGGTTTTGAACCAGCCTCTAAACCCAATTTCACGTCCTTGCCGAATTTCACCAACTCTTGCACTAAGTGGCGCTGTTGATTCACCTTTATTGGGTAAACGCCGCAGTACTGGCCTTTGTAATTGTGATCGGCGAAAGCTTTCTGAAAGCAACCGTGAAGTAATTCAACTCGACTTTTAATAATATCAGGAAAACGAATCATGATCGGAATGCGAATACCACGATCTTGCAGTTCTTGAGTTAATTCATAAAGATCAACTGAGGGGCCTTTATCTCCTTGCGGAGTGACCGAAACATTTCCGTTTGGATTAATTCGAAAGTAGCCGCTACCCCAATTGTTGATTCCGTAAACCTGAGCGCTTTTTTCGGCGCTCCATTCTTCTGATTTAACCTGCGCAAAAGCATGGGTGGTGTTCTGAACTTGCGTCGCAATAGCTCCGTTCGTGGCGGTGTTTGGCGCTCCGTTAGAATTTGCTGGCGCTGAGTTTGTAGGTTTTTGAACCACGGCATCAGTAGAAACATTTAGGGAATTTGCCATCAGGAACCCTCCGTAAAAAATCAGTAAAAACGTTATGAAAACTTATTACAGTATTTTACGGTCGATGCAAGAAAAAGCGCCAAACCTGGCGACATTTTAACTTACGATAAAATTCAAAATTTTGCCGGCGCGGTAGATGATCTTATTTGGCGCTTTGCCGGCTAGGGCTGACGTGACAGTGGCTAACTTCATGGCTTCTGACACGGCCGTTTTTTCATCGGCATTAAGTTCAAGCTCAATCGTTCCGCGCATCTTGCCATTCACTTGAACCCCCATCGTCGCCGTGTTGTCTACACACAACTCAGGTATAAATGTAGGCCAGTTTGCGTTGACGACTAAACCATCGCCACCCATTTTTTGCCAAAGTTCTTCGGCCGTGTGCGGAGCAAATGGTTGTAAAAGTTGCGCTAGTGGCAGCAAAGCTTTTTTAGAACGGCAATCGAATTTATAAAGCTCATTTATGAAAATCATCATCTGACTGATGCACGTATTAAAGTTTAAATTTTCGATGTCATCAGATAATTTTTTAATCGTCTTGTGTAATAACTTTTCGACCTCGACGGGTAGATCGTTGTCGTTCGCAACACAAGCGCCGGTTTCTTCGTTCATGACTAAACGGGTGAAGCGATCTAAAAATCTTTTTACGCCGTCAATTCCGGTTGAAGACCAAGGCTTATCCTTATCAAGTGGACCTAAAAAGCAAACGTAACAGCGTAAGGCATCAACGCCATACTCGTTAGCGACTGAGTCGGCCGCAATCACATTACCGCGTGATTTAGACATCTTTTCGCCGTCTGGGCCTAAGATCATTCCTTGGTGCGCTAACTTTTTAAAAGGTTCATCGACCGGTGAAAGGCCCGCATCAAAAAGAACTTTGGTCCAAAACCGCGAATAAAGTAAATGCCCCACCGTGTGTTCGGGCCCACCGACGTAAAGATCAACGGGCATCCAATATTTCGCCGCTGATTGGCTGTAAGCTTCTTTTTCATTATGAGGATCAGCGTATCGAAAAAAATACCACGAAGAACCCGCCGCACCCGGCATCGTGTCGGTAATTCGCTTTCCAATTAAACCATTTTTATTGTAGTTCACCCAATCTTGATTTTTTGCAAGGGGCGCCTCGCCCGTTTCAGACGGTTCGTAGTTCGCTATTTCGGGAAGTAAAACGGGTAATTCATTTTCGGGTATAGCTTTCAGGGTGCCGTCGGCGGTTTGCACAATCGGAAATGGTTCACCCCAATAACGTTGACGCGAGAAAAGCCAATCGCGAAGTTTGTAATTAATTTGCTTTTGACCTAATTTTTCTTTTTCAAGGTGAGCGATCATTTTTTTGATCGCATCATTTTTTGAAAGTCCATTTAAGAAGTCAGAGTTCACTAACTGACCTTCGCCGGTAAAAGGTAAATCAGATTCGGAAGCTAAAACTCGAAGAATCGGCAATTCAAATTTTTGCGCGAATTCAAAATCACGCTCATCGTGCCCTGGTACCGCCATGATGGCGCCCGTGCCATAATCCATCATCACGTAATCGGCGATCCAAATTGGAATTTCTTTTTGGTTAAGGGGATTAATGGCAAAACCGCCGGTGAAGACGCCGGTTTTTTCAGTAGTGGCTTTGCGATCGACTTCAGATTTTTTGGCCGTCGTATCAACGTAATTTGTTATTTTGCTTGCTTGCAATGAGGTCGTAATTTTTTTAACCAGCGGATGTTCGGGCGCAATCACCATAAAGCTGGCGCCAAATATTGTGTCGGGGCGAGTAGTGAATATTTCCAAAGTATCGGTTTGGCCTTTCACCTTGAAAGTGACTAACGCGCCCTCTGATTTTCCGATCCAATTTCTTTGGCCTTCTTTCGTGCGCTCGGGCCAATCGACTTTATCTAAATCATTTAATAATCTTTCGGCGTAATCAGTGATCTTAAGCATCCACTGCTTCATTGGAACTCGTACAACTGGGTGACCGCCACGCTCTGACTTTCCGTCAACAATCTCGTCATTGGCTAAAACGGTTTTTAAAGCCGCACACCAATTGACAGGAACTTCCTTTTGATAAGCTAAACCCTTTTCAAAAAGTTTTAAGAAAATACTTTGAGTCCATTTGTAATAGTTGGGCTCGCACGTAGAGATTTCGCGCGACCAATCGTAACTAAAACCATATTTTTGTAAAGTAGCTCTAAAACCTTCAATTGCTTGTTCGGTTGTAATGGCGGGGTGAACTCCGGTTTGAATTGCGTACTGTTCGGCCGGCAAACCAAATGCATCAAATCCCATCGGGTGTAAAACGTTAAAACCTTTGGCACGTTTGTATCTAGAAACAATATCGCCCGGTGTATAAGAAGCAATGTGCCCCATGTGCAAACCCGAACCTGAAGGGTAAGGAAACATATCAAGCGCGTAATATTTTGGTTTTGTTGATTTTGCGTCAGCCTGATAGGCTTTTTGTTCAGACCAGGCTTTTTGCCATTTTGGTTCGATTTCTTGGTATTTCATAAGTGAAGATCTTAGGCGGAGGTCTAGCTTAAATCAAATAGAGATTCGGCCCCCCACTTATGCCTAGCTGAAAAGTAAAGTTTTGCAGCAAACTTCACGCCTCCTAGCCTTAATGAAATGGACATAATTCCGATAAAGTACTGAATGAAAAAAGACCCAAAAAACAGACCCATTTTGGTTTTGGATGAGGATCCAGATACGCTTGAGCTGATGTTAGAGCCGCTCCGTTGGGAAGGCTATGATGTTCGTGGTTTAACCTCATTCAAAGAAGCCAGTGAGTTTCTGAATTACTGGAAGCCCCAAATGATAATCGTTGATCCGGAATTTACGGATAACGATGGTCTACAATATTTAAATAGTTTAACTGGTTACCTAGATACAACTTCATTAATCGTGGTGTCTTCTAATGCGTCTACAGATCAAATTACCCAGTGCTTAGATTTAGGAGCCAGTGATTACATTGTATCTCCGTTTATTCCGCTAGAATTTTTAGCGCGGGTGCGATCGCAATTAAGATTTCGCGATGCTAAAGAAGAACTACAAGAAGTAAATCAAAAATTACAAGAGCTAGTTGAAATTGATGACCTAACCGGTTTATTTAACATGCGATCTATTTTTCAAAAGCTTGATTTTGAAATCGAGCGCGGTCGAAGATTTAATCGTCCCGTCACCGTCGTAATGATTGATATGGATCACTTTAAATCTGTGAATGATGGTCATGATCATCTATTTGGTAGTTACGTTTTATCTGAAGTTGGAAAAATTATTAAATCTTCAACTCGTAATATTGATATTCCGGCCCGCTACGGTGGTGATGAATTTTTAATCGTGTTGTCGGAAACACCGCTTGCGGGCGTTGAGCATTTTTGCGAACGACTTCGTAAACGGGTTGAACAAATTACTTTTACGCAAGGTAAAGACACTATTAAACTAACTCTTTCGGTAGGCTTCGCTTCGACCATTAGCACGGAAGTTATTCAACCTAAAGAGTTGGTTCGACGTGCGGATATGGCGCTATACGCCGCCAAAGGGCAGGGGCGAAATCGCGTTGTTGGCTACGACGCCTCAACGGAAAAAGATCGTCGCCTTGAGCAGTCAGCAGCCATCAATATTTTCGAGAAAAAAAGAAAGACAGCTTAAATAATTTATGACATAGAATAGCTATGTCATCCGCAAAAAAAAGCCTTATGGCGGCACTTCTTTCTTTAATCGTCAGCGTGGTAGTTTTAACCCTTAAAACTAAAGCTTATTATGCCACCCACTCAGTTGCGGTATTATCAGACGCACTTGAAACCGTCGTTAATGTAATTACGTCTTTAATTGCCCTCTACGCCGTCAAGTTAGCGGCGGAACCTGCTGATGAAAATCATCCCTACGGTCACGGAAAGATGGAATATTTTTCGGCCGCCTTTGAAGGAGGCATGATTTTCTTTGCGGCCCTGTCGATTCTATTTCAGGCCATTAGATCTTTCTTTGAAACTAATGCGATTCATGATTTCGAGCGAGGTTTTATTTTTCTTGGAGCGGCAACCTTACTAAACTTAGTGACGGGATTATTTTTAATATCCTCTGGCAAGGCCAACCGTTCGGAAGCTTTGAAAGCCAGTGGTAAACATATTATGTCTGACGTTATGACAACGCTTGGAGTGGGCGTAGGTTTATTGTTAGTAAAGCTAACGGGCATAATGTGGATCGACTCGATCGTAGGGTTACTATTGGGTTTATGGTTGGGTTACGAGGCCTATAAAATTTTACGCGCTAATTCTGGGGCATTACTAGACGAAACTGATGACGTGGCTTTATTTCAATTAGCGAAGATTATGTCAAGTTTTAGAAAGCCCGGCGTTGTTGATATTCATAACGTACGCATGATCCGCTCAGGAAATTTTCATCATATCGATGCACATATGGTTGTTCCGTATTTTTGGGATGTAGAAAAAGGGCATTCGTTAGCTCACGAGTTTGAAAAAAATGTGGTTCGTGATTATGATTGCGACGGCGAATTCGCTTTTCATATGGATCCTTGTCAAAGATTATACTGTAAAGTCTGCGCATTGCCAGAGTGCCCGGTTCGTAAATATCCGTTTGAGGGCGAACGTCCGTTTACCAGAGAACATCTCGTTAAAGGACCCGAATACACGCCCTAGGTGTATTAGAAAAATATGGCAGAACAAAACCACCGCGTGCAGCGTATTAATTTAACTAGAAATTTAACTAAGCCCAACGCCTACGCCGTTGCGCTTGATTCTGAATTTAAGGATGTCGCCTTTAATGAAGAACGAGCTTCATTGAATAAAGGCCATTGGCGTCAATTAGTATTTAAATGCGCTGAAGATAAAGCCGTTGATGTCGAAATCGGTACCGGTGCCGGAATGCATTTTGCGTATCAAGCGCAGAAAGAAAAAGATCGTTTCATCGTGGGGCTTGAATTAAAATATAAACCACTAATTCAATCGATACGACGGGTGCATGCATCCGGACAAAGAAACGCCGCCATCTGTCGCTTTCACGCCTTTGATTTGGATTTACTGTTTGAGAAAAATGAAATCAATAATGTATTTATACATTGCCCTGATCCGTGGACTTCGCCCCGTAAACCGCAAAATCGGGTTGTAAATAGATCAATGCTAAATCAAATTTACGACATGCAAAGACCGGGCAGCTTTTTAGAATTTAAAACAGATTCGCGCGAGTATTTTCTGTGGGCGGCTGAAGAAATAAAGGCCACAAAGTACCACGTCGAATTTAAGACGAATAATTTATATAAAGACGGTGGCAGGTATTTCGAAAATAATTTTCAAACTAGTTTCGAAAAAATATTCGTCGATAAGGGCACCGAAATAAATTTTATCAAGTTAATCAGAACTTAGCGAGTTTTAATATAAATGATAAAGCCCGCAATTAGGAGTGGCTGATGAATCATATAAATAAGTAAACTTTTTTGACCTATCCATTTTAAAATAAAATTATCAAAATTAAGCACCCGCGCCGGCAAACAAGGCAGGACCTGATAGCTAATAAAAAGGCCAATAAGCACTAACCCAAACCAGGGTACGAACGGAACATAATCTTCGGCCTGGGGCCTAGTAGCCGCAAAGCCAATCCAATTCAAACCGGGATTATTAAAATTTTCACTTTTGAAACACGCGCCCGCAGTTATTAGCAGAGCTCCAAGGGCTAAGTTAAACCAGGCCAAGGCCGGTCTATTAAAAAAGCTACCGATCACGCTGGCTACAAAAATGAAGTGAAGCACGCCGAAATAAATAAACGAAGCGGGTAGCATCAGGTAGGTTCCGGCGCTAACAAGCAAAGCGCAAATTAGTATTTTTAGATTGCGACGCCAGAAATGTTGGTCGGTTAGTCTCACTTTTGCCAAGGCTAAGCTGACGCCTACTAATGTTACGATAATCACCATGATAATCATTCGAAAGGCTAACCAAAACTCATCCTTATAAAAGTCGGGTGAAGTGATTCGAAAGCTACTTAAATTGAAATAAAAGTGAAAAATAATCATCATCACAATTGCAAGCCCGCGTAACGTATCGATCAAGGGAATTCGGGTAAGTGTATTTTTCACCAGTAAGTCGTTTCTACGATTAAGTCGGTCATTATTTGCACCTGACACGCCAGGCGGTTTTCAGGCGAGCACTTATTTCTAAGTAGCGTTTCTGTTTCTAAGTCGCTTGGCGCGGCTAAGTCGCCCACAATTTTCACGCGGCACTTACCGCAAATTCCGTCTCCGAGGCACGATGAAGCGACCGGTATTCCGTGCGCCTGCAGTGAAAGCATTAACGATTCGCCCGTCGGCGCATCAAAGGTCATTTTTTTTTGGGGAACCGTTATTTTTGGCATACAAGCTCTTTAAAATATTGTAGTTGATAAAATGAAATGAAAGCATCAAAAAAAACAGCAACAATAGATCGAATGGCCTTGTTAGGGTCTAGCCGAGGTTTAGGCTGGGCCACTTATCAAATTCTTACGAAAAATTGTCCGGATGCTTTTTATTTTTTAAGCTCGCGAAAAATTAATAACCGTTCGAAAGAAGTGACAAAGCTTTCGACTTTAATTGCGCAAGATTTTTCAAAAACTCCAGTCGCAAGTTCTTTTCTTGATGACCTTAAAAAATTTAATCCCACGACCATCATTTATTTAGCGGGGGGTGGCCCCCACGGTCCATTTGAAGAAAAGAAATGGAGCGATCATCAGTGGGCGCTTAACACCTGTTTTTTATATCCAGCTGAATTACTGCATTTAGTTTTAAGTGCTTCCGAAAGCTTTCTTGATCTGCAGCAAATTATTTTCGTGGGCTCGGCCATTGCCGAAGATAGGGCTGACCCTTTAGCCGCCAGTTACGCAGCCGCTAAACATGCATTAAAAGGATTGATCACTTCGGTGCAGCAAGAAAGTTCGAAAAAACCCAAAGTTAGGCTTTTTAGCCCAGGATATATGCAAACCGAATTGCTTCCGGTCTGTAGCAAGCCCCGTCAAGCGGGGATCGCTGAAGATGCGTTTGACGTCGCTAAAAAGTTGATCGCCTTCATAGAAAAAAACGATTAGTTTAGACCTTTGAATCAACTAGCTCTATTTTAGACGTTGCACAACTAAGAGGTTAATATGGCAGAAACAAAAGTTGAAAGTTTAATTATTGTTGGATCCGGCCCCGCGGGATTAACGGCCGCGCTATATTCAGCGCGCGCGCGAATGAATCCTTTAATGATCGAAGGCGAAGAAGCTGGCGGTCAGCTGATGATTACTTCAGATGTTGAAAATTATCCGGGGTTTGAACACGGTGTTACCGGGCCCGATCTTATTGCAACTATGCGTAAGCAGGCCGAACGTTTTGGCACGCGATTTATCACTCGTAACGTCACTAAGGTTGAACTTCAATCTCGCCCTTTTAAAGTTTATGTCGGCCAACAAATGTATGAAGCGCAAACGATTATCGTTAGCACTGGGGCCAGTGCTAAATGGATCGGTTTACCTAGTGAAAAACAATACATGAATCGGGGCGTATCAGCCTGCGCTACGTGTGACGGAGCATTTTTTAAAGACGTTGAAGTGGGCGTAGTTGGTGGCGGCGATACGGCCATGGAAGAAGCTAATTTTCTAACTCGCTATGCAAGTAAAGTATTTATTATTCACCGAAGTAAAAGTTTTAAGGCCTCAAAAATTATGTTAGAACGATCGCAGAAAAATCCGAAAATAGAATTCATCATGAATACGGTCGTCGAAGAAATAATGGGTGACGGTAAATCAATGAACGCTTTGAAATTAAAAAACACCAACAGCGGCGAAGTCATCGAAAAGAAATTGGGCGGACTTTTTGTGGCGATTGGCCACCAACCGAATACGAAAATATTTAATGGCGTGCTTGATATGAATGAAGCGGGTTACTTAAAAACAAAACCGGGCACCACGATCACCAATATACCGGGCGTGTTTGCGGCGGGGGACGTGCAAGATCCGTATTACCGTCAGGCCATTACCGCGGCGGGATCAGGTTGTATGGCTTCGCTTGATGCCGAACGATGGTTAGAAGCGCAGGAGCAACACGGATGAGTAAACGATTTGTCACAAGTGACTTAATTAATAAAATTGAAAAACTAACTAAGCAAAGAATGGCCGAGCAGCCAGTTGTCAGCCTTGATCAATTTCGTGATGCTCATAAAAAAATGAACCCGATTAATGTTTTGGTGATTGAAGATGATGAAACTCAACGGCAATCATTGAAGCGCATTTTAGAACAAGATGGTTACCGCGCAATGCTTGCGGCTGACGCGGCCGAGTTAACGGCAATACTTGATAAAGATGAGCATTTTCACTTAATCATCATGGACATCGGCTTACCTTGGATTAACGGGTTCGAATTAGCCAAGATGATGAAAGAGCACCCCGATCTTAAACAAATTCCGTTGGTGTTTTTATCGGGACAAGCCGAGCAAGAAGACTATGATCGGGCGCGTGAAGTGGGAGCCGCCGATTATATTAAAAAGCCATTTGATGTTGAAAAATTGAAAAAAATTGTTAGTGGATTATTAAATCCACCTAAATAGATAAAAACTTTTTTAGTTATTAATCTGCGATTATCATATGTGAAATACATTTAGTATAAGCATTACCAATAATAAATGGTTGGTTATTCGGCGCCACTCGAGTTAGTAATGGCGTAGTTAAATCTAACGTGAATTTTTCGATATTATACCCATTTGATAGCGTTGTTAAATTTATGTAACCGGGGGAGCCACCAACCGCAACGTATAAGGAATTTGTCGTTGCATCGTAGGCCATTGCTGATGGTGCCCAAACAATACTTTCATCACGATACAGAATGATCGGACTTGTCAGCGTTGCGACCGTGTCTGACGTTTCATTGACCGTCCACATAACAATACCATAATTAAAATTAGTCGCATTGTCGGTAGCCGCCGTAGTGGATCCCGAATAAGAAACAATTAATTTACCAACGGCAGGGGCTGAACTTGGCGTTGGAATGTAAACCATGCTTGTGGGCGAAGCGCCCGTCGCGGCCAAACCGACAGGTCCGATAAGCCCCGGCGCATTGGTGTGGGCAACGGCGGTTGTTCCGCCGGCTGGGTTTGTACCCGCACAGTCAGCGGCAGTTCCCGAAGTTAAGCCGGTCCGTTGAATAATTCCTATTCGATTTACTGCGGCCGTTACGCCAGTATGAATATAAATCATCTTGCCTTGCGTAGTACTAGTGAACGGAGTCATCATTGCAATTTGTTGAATCTGCGTAGCCGCGGCGGTAAAGCAATTGCCGGTAGCCAGCGCCGGATTTATCCAAGGATTAGTTCCGCCTTTGACCACTCGAACTCCAATTGTATTAAGTCGCTCAGCGGCGATGCTTTTACTAAATAGCATTCCACCATCCGCATCCAGCGCCATCGACCGCGTGATGTGAGCAGCGATGGGTGTAAAAGCTGTAGCGTCGCTGGCATAAAATTGATAATTGGTTGGATTACTTTTATCAATTTTAAAAATTTTTCGGTCTGACATTGTCGCGGCATTTTCAGTTAATAATAAAATACTACTACCAAGATCAATCATGGCCTGTGGCGTAGTTGCAGCTGAAACCGTGTTACTAAAATTCATATCGGTTAGTACATCAGAAAATCGTCCGCTATTGCCATTCCACTTAGTAACGGCACGCGATGATGCGGTACCCGCAAAGGTTGTAATTCCGTTTCCAGAAAAACAAGTTCCAGACGCAACGTAAAGAGTTTTAGCAGGGACTAACGATGCCTCTTCAGTTGACTTTTTACAGCCTGAAATAAATAAAGCTGAAATTAAAATTAGTTTAAGTTGTTTCATTTGAGTTTCCATATTTAGTCCGCCACCAGTAGGCCCGAGATACATCGCGTGTTGGCATTTCCTTGAATGAAGGGCTGTTGATTAATCATAACTCGCGTTAATAGGCGGTTTGTAATATCTAAAGTAAATTTTTCGACGTTATAACCAAGCCCTTGAGTCGTTTGATTCATCAATCCGACAGAGCCCCCGACGGCGACGTAGAGTGAACTTGTACTTGCATCGTAGGCCATGGCAGTGGGTGCAAAAACAACAGATTCATCTCGCCAAATGATATAGGGATTAGTCAGTGTTGCGACGGTATCACTGGTCTCATTGACGTCCCACATAACTAAACCATGATTAAAGCTAGCACTGTTGTCGAAGGCCGTGGCTACCGATGGCGCATTGGCTACGATTAATTTTCCGGCCGTTGCAAATGGGGCCGAAGTTGGAATGTAAACCATGCTAGTTAATGAGGTGCCTGTACCGACGAATGTGGCCGGGCCGGTTAATGGCGTTGCATTAGTATGAGCTACCGTCGACGCGCCTCCGACTGGACTTGAGCCCGCGCAATCACCGACGGTCGTTGAAGTTAAACCCGTGCGTTGTACGATACCAATTCGATTTAAAACAGCCGTGTTGCCCGAGTGTAAATAAATTAATTTTCCGCGAGTGGTCGACGTGTAAGGGTTCATGACGTCCATTTGGGTAACTAGTGAAGCTGCAGCGGTAAAGCAGTTACCGGTAACTCCGGCCGGGTTGACCCAAGGATTTACGCCACCTTTTACAATGCGCACACCCGAAGAATTCAATCGCTCAATGCCTAGCGATTTATTAAATAATATAGAGCCATCTGGTTCTTGCACCAACGTTCGGGTAATATGCAATGTATTGGCACCGAAAGCGAGAGGGTCATTTGCGAAAATTGAGAAGTTATTTGGTGAAGATTTTTTAATTTTAAAAATCTTTCGGTCGCCCATCGTGGTTGCATTTTCAGTTAATAAAAGAATACTATCACCCTTATCAACCATTGCTTGCGGAACCGTATTAATTGAAACGTTATATGCGTTGTTTAAATCGGCGAAAATGCCCTTGCTAACCCCGGTATCGGTATTCCATGTAGTTATAACTCGTGATGCGGTTAAGGCCGTGTAAGTGGTAACGCCAGCGCCCGAGTAACATAAACCCGAAGCCACGTATAATGATTTAGCCGAACTCGAAGCTGATGTCGTCTCCGTAAATTTTCGGCCGCACCCACCACTCAAAATTAAAAATGCCAGCGGTAGGCCCATACTTAATTTTTTCAAAATAACTCCATGACTTCAATTCAATTTAAACTCTCATTTGCTTATCGTCCCTCTTTCTATTTTTCTTAATGAGAAAGAGCTCTAGCCAATTTATTCAATACATTTCCTAGACCATTGTCGTTGCTGGCACAGTATGAAAGTCTGATTCTTTTTTTATATAGACGAAATAAATAAAATAGAATGTGCTATATGAATGAAGTTAATTGCCGTCATTCTTTTTTCGTACTTACTTTTGTTATTCACAAATTCGAAATCCTACGCAGAGGATATGACTGTTTCGGTGTCTTCAAAGCGTTTGAGCCTATTACAACAAATCTATACGGGTGCTGAATACAAATCTTTTTCGAAGTCAGCTCCAGCTTTTGGCATTCAGTTTAGTATCGACCGGGGTCATGACATTATTAGATATTATTTGAAAGGGCGCTTTACATACAGTGAAAGCCAACAGTCTTTTTTAAATTCAGTAAGCCCATTTACATCAAGATTTAATTTTGCCTCGGCAGGGGCTGAGTTAGGGTTCAATTTATATCCTTTCTTGCAACGACCTAAAGGTTTTAGTACTTACGTCAACTTTGCTGGCGTGGGAAGTTACAATCAACTTGAAATGGAAACGGTGCCGTCGGGCTCAAAATTTTCGAAAAATGAACAAGCGTTTAGCTACGGGTACGGCGGAGGTTTGGGACTTGAGTGGCTTATTGATCCAGCTCAGACAAAAACGCGCTGGCTTTTGTTTGGAGAAATTGGTTACCGGTATGAAGTGACGGCCTTGGCGCAGCAAAATGCATTTGAAATTTCTGGATTAATGGCGTCGTTTGGCTTTGGATTCTAAATTGAGACCGGCGAATTAAGCTGATTTCTTTTTGTATTTTTTTTGTTGATCAACGTATTCGGATAGAAGTCGCTGCAATACCGCTTTTTTTTCTTCGGTTATATTATAAAACTGTAGTCTTTGCGTTAAACCATCGCCAACCGTTTGCCCCTGCAGCGAAAGACGGCTTCGGGCCGGGTCAGATGAGTCTTTGTTCACCACCACGATATCAAAGGTAATTCCATAATAATCAAATGGAATGTTGTCTTCTAGTAAGCTGCCAGACAAAGAAATATTTTTCGATTTACTACGAAAACTTTTTCCTTTAGGTGAAATAAGAATTATTTCAATTTTTAATTCGTGACGCGTATCTCTGGCGTCAGCTTTTTTCTTTTTTAATTTTGAAAAATCAATCGCCGGCTTCTGAATATTTTCCCACGATATTTCATCGCCATCATACTGCCGGTAGATATCGTTGGGGTTGGCGGCCGTATCTTCGTCTAAACGAATCGATGAAAATGAAAGTGATGGTTCTCCTGAATTAGGTTTTACTTCAAGCACGTCACGAATTTTTGCTTTGACGGTCTCTTCATTTTGCACCGTGAAAGTCGTTACAAAGAAATTTTGATCTGTCGTTAAATAAAGACTTAACGGTTGCCATTCTTTCCAACCTGCCGTCCAAATATAAAAACGATCGAAATCACGGGGACGCATTTTAAATAATGCCATCTGAGCTTCTTCAGTACTCATGGGATTCGATTGAGTTTTTGCTAATGAGTCGTAAAAGACCCATTTTTGATTATCTGGCATATTAAATTGATCGGCATAACAGACCGTTGATTATAGCCCCAACGAACGATAACTAGACTTTTAGACAGCGAGCAAAATGGGCGGGAACTTTTTCTTCTAACTGCGGTGGTTGCTCGCGGCAAATCTCACTGGCGATTGGGCATCGCGGATTGAAATGGCAGCCCGGCGGCGGATTCATTGGTGAAGGCACATCACCTTTCAAAATGATACGCTCGGGGCGAGGTTTCGGGTCTGGAACCGGAATTGCCGAAAGAAGGGCTTTTGTATACGGATGTAATGGATTTCGGTAAAGTTCATTGGCATCGGCTAGTTCAACAATTTTACCTAAATACATGACGGCTACTTTATTTGAAACGTGTTCAACAACTTTTAAATCGTGCGCAATAAAAATATAAGTTAGACCCAGTTTTTGTTGAAGTTCCATTAACAGGTTAATGACTTGCGCTTGAATTGAAACGTCAAGCGCCGATACGGGTTCATCGCAGATAATTAAATCCGGATTCACCGCCAGCGCGCGGGCGATGCCTACACGTTGGCGTTGGCCGCCTGAAAACTCGTGCGGGTAACGCGTTAAATGTTCACGGCGTAATCCCACTAAATCAATTAATTCTCGTACGCGATCGGCGCGTTCGGCATTTGAATTATAAAGATTATGAATAACCAAAGGCTCTTCTAAAATTGCTCCGATAGTCATACGGGGATTCAATGAAGCGTATGGATCTTGAAAAATAATTTGCATTTGCTTACGAAGATCACGCAGCTCAGTGCCGCTTACATTTGTGATTTCTTTATTTTTAAAAAATATTTTTCCGCTAGTTGGTTCGATCAAACGAATGAGCGTACGACCCAAAGTTGATTTGCCACAACCTGACTCACCGACAAGGCCTAAGGTTTCACCTTTTTTAATGTCAAACGAAACGCCGGATACGGCTTTAACTGAACCCACTTGACGCGAAAAAAGTCCACCGTGAATTGGAAATTCTTTTACTAAATTTTCGGCGCGTAATAGCGATTCGCTCATACGGTCTCCGAGGCTAACTCTGCCGGTTGTTTGGTTAAATGCGAATTATGGCAAGCCGCGCGGTGAATGCCGCGTAAGTTTTCAAGTTGAGGCTCTTGTTGCGCACAGATTTCAGAAGCGTACATGCAACGATCACGAAACCGGCAACCCATTGGTAATTTATAAAGGTTCGGAACCAACCCCGGAATAGTTTGAAGAGTTTTTAATCTTTCGCCCGTTTCAAAATGCGGAATCGATTTCAGTAAACCAATTGTATACGGGTGGCGCGGCCGATAAAAAATATCTTCAACGGTGCCGTACTCAACCACTTTTCCCGCATACATAACTAAAACTTCTTGGCACATTTCGGCCACGACGCCTAAGTCATGTGTAATTAAAATCATGCCGGCTTCAAACTCTTTTTGAACTTTGCGCATCAGATCTAAGATCTGCGCTTGAATTGTAACGTCAAGAGCCGTCGTTGGTTCATCGGCAATTAATAACTGCGGGTTACAACTCATGGCCATGGCGATCATAATACGTTGGCGCATCCCGCCTGATAATTGGTGCGGATATTCTGAATATCTTTTTTCGGGCGCGGGAATGCCCACAAGTTTCAACATATCAATGGCGCGAATTTTTACGTCGGCCGAAGACAAATCTTTTTTATGTAATCGAATTGTTTCTTCGATTTGATCACCGATTGTAAAAACAGGGTTTAAAGAGGTCATTGGCTCTTGAAAAATCATCGCCATTTGATTTCCTAAAATATCTCTCATTTGTGAATCAGATTTTTTCAGTAAGTTTTCATTTTTGAAAATGACTTCTCCCGATTCGATTATGCCCGGTTTTTGAATGAGTCGCATAATTGAAAGGGCGGTTTGAGATTTGCCGCAGCCGGATTCTCCCACAATTCCTAAAGTTTGACCTTTTTTCACACGAAAGCTGACATCGTCAACTGGATAAATGACGCCATCATCGGTGCGGTATTTTGTGCGAAGATTTTTAACTTCAAGAAGTATGTCTGACATAGGCATGTAGTTTACTGATATTAGATGGGTTCAGCAATCAAAAATCAGATCTACAGCGTCAAAAGCCTGACTGGTTACTGATTAACTTCGGCAAATCGCTGAAGCTTTTTAAAACATGATCAGGTTGAAAGATCGCAAGTTCTTCTGGTTTAGAGTAGCCGTAATGGACTGCGATTTTTTTACAACTAGCGGCAACGGCCGACTTCATATCGGGGCGCCCATCGCCAATCATCCAGGTGTCTTCGGGGGTGTACTGCGCCTTCTCCATTGCGTGCCGTAGTTGCAGAGCCGAAGGTTTACGTTCGGCTAATGAGTCTCCGCCGGTGATGGCGACCCATTCAAATTGGTCCAAACCAAAGTGTTTAAAAATCATAAGCGTGGGTTCAATATTTTTATTTGTCGCTAGTGCCTTGGGCCCCTTGTAGCTGGCTAAGAAATCGTAGACGCCGGGGTAAAGTACCGTGTGCTCAATTAATAAATCTTCATAAATTTCTAAAAACTCATTTACGCGCGCCGTATTTTCGGGCGACGAAAGAGCAAATTCTGGAAAAAAATCATTAACTAGCTTCGTAAGTCCATCGCCAATGTGACTGACTAATCTCTCGCGATCAACTGTTGCGCGGCCGTGACGTTTAAGCATTATATTCATTGATGAATGAATGTCAGTCGCCGAATCAATAAGCGTTCCATCAAGGTCAAAAATCAAAAGTGGTAAATTCTTTAACTTCGTCATAAACTCTCAAGCATTATGAGAAATGCAGTGCCAAAAAGCTATGAATATATTGAAAAATTGATGGCGTCAGAAACCGAAATGATGCAGCAGGCTCGGGCTTATTCGCAGCAGTTAGGTTTAGAGGCTATTTCCATTTCGGCCACTGAGGCCAGTCTAATCGGATTTCAACTTCAAATGATAAATGCCAAAAAAGTTGTCGAAGTGGGCACTTTGACGGGGCTATCTGCGCTTTATATTTTGCGATCATTACCAAGTGATGGATTTTTGTGGACGCTTGAAAAATCTCCTGAACATGTGGCCCTAGCTGAAAAAGTTTTAGGTAATGATATAAAAGCTAAACGCTGCAAAATTATTTTGGGTGATGCACAAGAAAAGTTAAAAGAGCTTTCATCATTAGGACCCTTTGATGCCATTTTCATTGACGGTAATAAGGCGGCCTACTTAGATTATTTTAATTGGGCCGATGCTAACATTCGAGTTGGCGGAATTATTTTCGTCGACAATATATTTTTAGCGGGCGCCGTCTGGGGCGACGAGACTCAACAAAAGTTTAATTTTAAACAAATCAATGCGGTGCAAACGATGAATCAACAAGCTTTTTCAAGCCCGCAGTTAAATTCAGTCGTTATTCCGACCGAGGAAGGATTACTTCTATGCCGAAAAATATCTTAGTGACCGGAGCTAGCACGGGTATTGGTTACGATACCGTTCGCGCCTTAGCCGCCGAAGGATTCAATGTCATTGCCACTGTTCGTAAAGAAAGTGATCGTGAAATATTAATTAAAGATTTCTCGAACAACGTAAAAGTTTTAATTTTAGACGTAACCAATTTGGCATCGGTTGAGCTATTACCCGCGCAATTAAAACAATTAGGGGTAACCGAGTTGGCCGGATTGGTGAATAATGCGGGGGTTGCCATGGCCGCACCTTTTCAGCATCAACCTTTTGAAGAAATTCAAAACATGATTCAAGTTAATGTTTTATCATTAATGAAAGTCACTCAAGTTTTACTTCCTTTATTAGGAGCCTACGCGGGCGCAAAAACCCCAGGTCGAATTGTGAATATTTCTTCGATCGCGGGTAAGTCTGCCGCGCCGTTCTTATCGGTCTACGCGGCTAGTAAATTTGCGGTTGAAGGTTTTGCCGAAGGTCTTCGTAAAGAGTTAATGCTGTATGGAATTAAAGTCATCAATATCGGTCCCGGTTCAATTAGAACTCCCATATGGCAAAAAGGTTTTGCCGTCGTTAAAGAAAAATATAATCAAACGGCGTATGCGGGCCCATTTCAGAAATTTATTTCGATGGCGTTAGCCTTTGAAAAGACTGGCTTAGAAGTGGCCGCAGTTTCAAAACTTGTGGTGCGGGCCCTGCATTCTAGCGGGCCCGCTTTCAGATATGCTCCAATTCCTAATCCATTGATGAGTTGGTATATTCCTCAGATTCTTCCGGCCAGAACATATAATTGGGTCAGCGCGAAAGTTTTAGGTTTAATGCCGAAGCCTAAATCATAGGGTCAAGTGCTGGAATCTAGTTTGCACTTGTGGTAAGTTTTAACGAAAGAAGTGCCCATGCTAGAAACTCAACTAGAAAAATCATTTAATTTATCCAGCTTTCGGATTGGCCAGCGTGAAATCATCAACGCGGTTTTAGCAAAACAAGACGCGCTGGCCGTGCTGCCCACGGGTGGCGGTAAATCTTTATGTTATCAATTTCCAGCCATTTACACGCAAAAACTAGTCGTGGTGATTTCGCCATTGATCGCATTAATGAAAGATCAAGTCAGTGCCCTGCAAAAACGCGGCATTCCGTCTGGTTGTTTGTACTCGGGCCAAACTGAAGATGAAAAACGAAAAATATTTGCGCAAATCAATTTAGGTGGAACGTATTTACTTTATTTATCGCCTGAGCGCGTACAAAAAGAAGGTTTTCAAAAATGGATTCTAACTAAAGACATCGCATTATTTGCCATTGATGAAGCGCACTGTGTTTCGCAGTGGGGCCATGACTTTCGCGCGGAATACGCCGAGCTAAAAATTTTAAAAGTGTTAAGACCCGACGTACCGATTTTAGCGTTGACAGCATCGGCGACTCCCACCGTACTTGATGACATCGCAAAAAATTTACATCTAGTGAATCCGCAACGAATGGTTCACGGATTTTACCGCCCCAATCTCTATTACCAAGTTGAACCCTGTCTAGACGATGACTACAAATCTTCGTTATTGTTGCAAAGCCTTAAACAGTTTCCGGACGGCCGTGTGCTTATTTACTGCGGCACACGAAAAATCACCGAAGAATTAGCCGCCTTTTTAGAAAAGCGAGTAGATCAAGTTGGTTTCTATCACGCGGGCCTTTCGACGACCGAGCGCACGCGCGTGCAAGAAGCCTACGCCGAAGGTGATTTGCGAATTTTAGTCGCGACCAATGCATTTGGTATGGGAATCGATCAACCGAATGTTCGCTTAGTTGTGCATTTTCAAATGCCTGCCAACATCGATTCGCTATATCAAGAAATGGGACGCGCGGGTCGTGATGGATTCAATTCAACCTGTTTAATGCTTTACTCAAAAAAAGATAAAGGCTTGCAATCTTATTTTATTCAGACTTCGACGGCCTTAAAAGCCATTAAAAATTTACGCTGGCGTAACCTTGAAGCTTTAGTTAGTTACTCCGAAGCAGGCGAATGCCGCCATTCAGAAATTTTAACTTATTACAAAGACTCACAGCGCCTAAAAAAATGTGGTCACTGCGATGTTTGTGATCCCGAATCACCAAGACGCGTGCAAAAAGTTTTTGAAACTTCACCCTATAAAAACCCATTAGCCAAAAAGAAAAAAATACCAAACCTTGAAACTCAATTAAGCCCCCAAGATGAGCTTCGTTTTCAAATTTTACGCAAATGGCGTAAAGCCAAAGCGGCTGAACTTGATATTCCGGCCTTTGTGATTTTTGGCGATCGCACCTTAAGAGATTTAGCGCAAAAAAATCCACAAAACTTAGAAGAGCTTCGTGAAATTTACGGCGTTGGCGAATCAAAGCTTGAAAAATTTGGTTGGGATTTATTGGCTGAATTGGGTAATGAAACCTGATTCTACCCTAGGGACGTGCTAATTAGACCCCTTCACACAATATATGGGTTCAACTCTCGAATAAATTATCTGTGGGCAAGTGTTGCCTACAGATTGTGGGCAAATGCCTTGCTAATCAAGTTGCTTTTGGCTATTAATGTTTTCAAGAAAACCTATGATTTAATTGCTATTTTAAAATGTGAATTAAATCGCTGAAAAAACTTTAAAGGAGAATTTATGAAAGCAATATTTATCGTGTCAGCTCTATTCGTACTGGCAAGTCTTAATGCAACGGCCTCAGTTCGTGAGACGGGCGGCAGGATGGTGACTTATAAAAAAGAATTTAACTGTTTCAATAAAATTCAGCTGGCGGATGGCCCCTCTTTATCAATCCTAATTGCAGATGATGGAGCTCGCGCTTTAGAATTTTCAGGCCGAGGCGGTAATGAAAATTATGCATTATTTTCGGTTGGGGCGAACGGAGCTGGAAAATACTATCGCTATCAACTAGGTACAGCGTCTATTTCAACTGACGGTCGCACGGCAAGCGTGAAATTGAGTGAAACTGGTCTCGTTTATACATGTAAACGAGTTAGTAAGTAATCTTATACTTATTGAACTGATTTCAAAAATTCTTCAACGGCGGGCTTATATTCATCTGGAAAATCACGTAAGCCCGTTAGATGGCCGGCCTCAGGCAGGCTCAGCTTCTGCCAAACTAGGTTATCGCAAGGTTCAAAAACTTTATCTATGTCGGCGGGCACCATTAAAGGGTCTTTCCAGCCACGAATACTAAGTACTGGAAAGCCATCAGGAAATTTTTTTAAATGCTTGGGGATATCTTTGTGTAATTCTGGGCTCCACCCATAAGCTAGCAGCGGAGTTGCTAGTAAGCGCAAAGGTAAAAATTTTATGGGGCGGGCAAATTTATAAAGCTTGTAGGCTGAATCAACAAAGTTCATGGTAGGACCGCTATCACATATTAGGGCCTGCATACCTAAGTCATCTCTGCGGGCCATTACTTCAATCGCGCACGCAGCGACGTTTGAAAATGCGAACATAACTTTTTCTTTGTACTCGCTTAATAAATCAAGGTGCTCTTCAATTTGGTCGGCCATGGCATGCTTCAATCCAAATTTTTTTGAAATGGGCGAGTAAGGTACGCCGAAATGTTCAGAAGGTTCATCTTTTAAATTAAAACCGTAAGCATCGTAACCAAGATCATTGACGAACTGAATGTGGCGTTTCAAGGCTTTTTTATGGCCATGATAAAAGTGCACGAAAAAAATTAAGGCATCGCTCTTTTTTTTCGAAGCCTTAAATAATTCACCCTGGTCAGGATACTTTTTCATAGCTAGTGCTTATGCGATTGGTTTTTAGTTGGCCAAAGCTCAGACCAATGTGGACTTTGCGCGTTAGCTTCGGTATCGGCTTGAGCTACTTCATCTAATGATTTTTTTGTAACAATGACCTTCTCTAAAGCTGTTTCTGATAATACTTTACCACAGGCTTCAACGATCGCTTCGCCATCAATGCCGTGATAGTGGTAAATTTCGGGTGGACGGCCGCACTTAGAGTGCATACGAACGGCGCATGATTCTTGGCGCACGCCAACGATCGAACCCAAGTTGTCTAGTATTCCGGCCTCGCCGTCGTGCACGCTGACGATCGGAATACGGCGACCCGACACCGTTAGTAAATCGGCCGACCCGACGTCGCCTGATTTATTCAAATAAAGATCTGGTGTGATTGCTAATACATTTCGTAAATAATCGTAGTCATTTTCATGGCCTAAAATTCCGCAAATTAAATCGGGTGAAGTAATCATAATGACGTTCGCATAAATTCCGCGAGCCAATAAACTTTCGGAAGCTTTTATGGCTTCGGTGCCCATGGCGCCCAATGCAAAAATATTGACGACGTTATCGCCTGGTTCATACCCCGCGTACCCACTGTAATCAATTAATCGGTAAGCGCCTTTTAGAACTTCTTGTTTCATCACGGTTAAAATTTCATTTTCTGACAATGCTGAAACTTCTTCTTCGTTAACTGCGCCTTGAATTAAAAATTCACCACGAGCTAACTTGGCCGCCGAATCTTGTTTGAAGCGTGATTGACGAGTTAAGCATCTCATTAAATCTTTTTGCTCAACCCCACGAGTGACCAAACGTAGTAAAGTGCCCTGGCGGCCGGTGTTGTCATTCATAATGTGTCGTTTAAAAGTGTCGGATAAAATCCAATCGACTTCGATACAAAATAAGGGTTCCCAGCTAATTTGATTTGGAATTTGAAAGTCAGACTTCCAACCGTGTTGAGCGCCTTCCGGTGAAAGCGTTACGCCCGAAGGAGTTCCCACGCAAATAAAACTCGACTTCCAGTAAAGATTGTAAAAGTATTGATCGAGGGCGCGCTTGATAAAAAAATCATAAACCGTCATCAGCGGCATGATCGGGACACCAATAATATCGCGCATTTTTCCAAATGAACCTACGCACGACATTACGTTTCCTTCGGCAATTTCAAATCTTAAAAAGCGATCTGAAACTTCTTCGCCAGGAACTAAATCAGGTAGCTTAGTGTCTTTCACGCCTAGGTCAGTTTCTAAATCTTGAACCACGGGCGCGCCAAAAATTTTTCCGTCCATCGCCGGATTTAAATTGGTTGAAGTACCAACATCGGGCGCCATCGTCATAAATAATTCGCCCGCGGTGCGCCACTTCTGTTCGAATTCATTTAATTTCGGTTTATCAGCGTTGGCAATTCGCGTTAGTTTAGCGGTTAACTGGCCCAACATCCACTGGGTGTGAGGGTAGCTTGCCATTTTAGTATTAATATCTAATTTTTCTGGAATGGCGCCAATTTTTTCAATTTCGTTCATGAAAAAATTTTGGTTTTTTTCTTTTAATTCTTTTTGTGCTTTGATTTCACTGAAAAGTTTTTCGCCGCGCTCTTTTAGAAATTTACCTTCTGCCGATTTTAAATCAAAGCCGGCAAAAAGCGTTTCGCCATTCAGGCCTTGGTTCGCCCGTAATTCGGTCATTTCTTCTTCGGTGGGTAGCGCCGAGTGATTGCCCGGGGCCGCAGCCATTTTCAACCCCCATCCTTTTAGCGTGTGCGCGACGATGATGGTTGGTCGACGAGTTGATAACTTTGATTTTTGCATCGCTTCGGCTAGGGCCACGATATCGTGACCGCCAAAATCGCGGAAAGCATCGTAAAGTTCTTGATCAGAAACATTTTCGATGAACTTCTTCATGTTCGGGTGCTCTTTAATGATTCCCTTTTTAAGGGCTTTCATGTCTTGAACTAATAACAATGCCTGCAGTTCGTAATCTTTTAATTCTTTTTCTAAGAAATCTTTAAAGACTTCGCCGCCGGGTTTTTTAAATAAGTTTTGACGCTTAGAACCGTGTCGAACTTGAATCACTTCCCAACCGTTTGCGGCCATCGTTTTTTCAATTCGGTCGCTATCAGTGCTGTGCATTTGCGTTTCGTTCACGATACGATGGCCATCAAGTGATTGACGGTTGTAATCTACAATCCAAGTTAAATTTCCGATTTCGCGATCGGCAAAATCAGGTACAGCTTCGTACATTGATCCTTCACGAAATTCTGAATCGCCGGTTAACGCCCAAAAGTGCGCTTCGGGTACTTCGTAACCATGGTCGCGCGCAAAACGATACGCCAAAGCTAAGTAGCCCGCTTGAACAGGTGGAATGCCCACGGTGCCCGACGGAAAAAAGTTGTGATGATCTGAATCGTAGGCCGAGTGATAAGATTGAAAAACGGGTTCACCATTTTTAGAGTACTTTCGTAGCCCCATCATCGCCGTATCTTTTTGATCTTGCGTGAGTTTGGTAAAATCAGAATTTAAAAATAAATCTAGTAAATAATTGTAGGCGTGATCAGTCGGTGAAGCGTGCGGCTTATTGGCAATGTGATCAAAGCCCGTTTTAACTACCAAGTGCATGGCGCCCATAATGTGAAGGGCACTAGCGGAACCACCCGGATGGCCACCAATTTTAGGGTCGCCTTTTTCTTTGTCGGCACGGTGATTCGCTTGATAAATCATTTGCGTTGCTAAGTAATGAGCTCGACGTGCAATCGATTCTAAAGTTTCGCGCGTCATGGCAGGGGTCGTTTTAGCAGACACGGAAGTCTCCTTTGAAGTCTCAATTTAATTAAAGAAATAAGATAAAAAACTCTATTCCCAAGAGCGGTTCTTTTCAATATTTAAAACGTAATTTTGGGGAAATGATACAGGACTAGCTCTCGACGACAAAGTCCCAGCGAATATGAACGGTTCCGTCCGATTCAATAATGCCTTTAGGCGGGTTCGGAAATGGTGCCGCTGAGCGAAAAGCTTCAATTGCGGCATCATCTAGATCGCGAACGCCAGATTCAGCTAAGACCTGCACTTTTACTAAAGTACCAACGTCATTAAGAATAATAATCAAACGAGTAACCTTGTTTTCGGCGGTGGCAACTTTTCGTCCTTGGCTGACCATTTTCGTGACTTTTTCACGAACTTTCGGCCCCCACCATTGATTTAATTGAACTTTAATTCGGTGGTAGTAACCGTAATATTTATATTCTCTGGTATTTAACTTAGTGATTAAATCTTCAGTTGCATCAAGGCTATCGTTAGTAGTTGATGTTTCGCCCGCGTTGGCGCCGGTTTGACCTTTAGCAAAGTCTTTATTTTCTTGCGCTTCGGTTTTTTTGACGAGCGCAGCGTACGGGTCAAAGTTTTGGGCTAACATTTGCGCCGCAGTTTTCTTTTGCCCTTTTTCAGCTTGTTTTGTTTTTGCGCCTTGTTTCATCGTATTTTTAAAAGTTTCGCCCACTTTGGCGCGAGTTTCTTTATCAATGGTATTACTTTTTTCGCTTTGGTATTTAGCTTTTTCGTCAACTTGGTTATTCGCATGTTGAGAATCAGTTTCAACGATTTGCTTTGCCAGCATTTCAGGTTTTTTTTCATCCACCAGAATCTCGGCAAGACTAGTAATCGTTACTTCAATTTGATCGTGCTTTTTAGTTTCATGGTAGTAAGACAAACCCATCGCACTCATTACTAAAATAATATGAAATGCAAGTGAGGCTAAGATAAAATTTTTGAAACTAAAAAAATCTTTATTCATAAATTCCTTGGGGTTCAAAAGGAACCGACACCTAGACTATCGGAGATAAGACACAGACAATGAAGGATGCGGTAAATGGAATTCATGAAGAAAATAAGAATTAGACCGAAGTCGAGTGCGACATGTTGGCCGTCTTGTTTGACTCTCTGGCATTGGAAAGCCACAATGTATCTGAATGAGATTTCAATCGTGGTGCATAACAGATAAAGGTTTAAAACGAGAAGGCAATCAAGATGCTTTCTTAATCGACGACCGTTTAGGTTTATTTATTGTGGCCGATGGAGTCGGTGGCCATCATGGCGGGGAAGTTGCTTCTGCTTTGGCTGTCGAGACGGTGCGCGAAGTTGTGGGCCACCCCAAAGCTTTACAGTTTAAGCCCAAAGAAGTTATTTACCAGGCCTATGAAGAAGCCAGTCACCGCATATTTGATCGCGCCACGGAAGAGGTGCGATTGAATGGAATGGGTACAACCATGGTTATGGGTTACGTGCGTGAAAGTAAATTATTTATTGCGAATGTTGGCGACAGTCGCTGCTATCTTTACCGCAAGCCGCACCTCTGGCAAGTGACCGAAGATCACTCGTTGATTAATGAACAAATTCGCTTAGGCCTTATGAACGAAGAACAAGCCAAAAAAGTAGTTGGCAAAAATGTTATTACCCGCAGCGTGGGTTTCGAGCGTGACGTTTACCCCGATGTTTTAGAACGTGAAATTTCTATGGGCGATGTGTTTTTATTTTGTTCTGACGGATTGACCGGTATGGTGACCGATAGTGACTTGTGCAGTATGCTTAATCAATACAGCGCCGATAAAATCGCACCCTTGATGATTGATAAAGCATTAGCTCATGGCGGTGACGATAACGTGACAGTTCTTGTTCTTCAATTCCAAGACGTGTAGGGTAATTGAACATGATTCAGCCGCGTAAAACGATTACACTTTACTTTGTAACTAACGATGAGGGTCAAACCCGTAAACTCGTGATGCCTATTAGTTATTTTAAAATTTCGGCGTTTGTTATTGCGGTGTTTATTGTGTCGTTGTTAGCCGGGTTGATTGATTATTTCGGTTTACTGGCGCAATCGATTGAAAATAAAAAATTAAAAATTGAAAACATTAATTTGCAGAAACAATTTCAAGTAGTTGAAAGCAAATTAGATACACTGCAATCTGCGCTCGAGCGGGTTGGCATGATGACAAATAAATTAAAACTAATTACCGACACGCAAATGAAAGATCGGTCGGAGCGCCTCAGTTTTCCGGCGCAAATTTTACCTGAACCCACGCCCTCACAGCAAGCTAGCGAAAGAATGTCTTCGGAAGACTTTATTCAACAAGAACCGTTGGTGATTGGAGATAGTCCTGTCAATACTCTTAAAGGTGAATTGGCTTCGGAAAAATCGGTTTCGAACTATTCAACCCTAGTCATACGAATTGACGAAGCGGTGAAAGATTCAGCCTTGAAAGAACAATCGGTTATTGAACTTTGGGAAATGTTATCTGATCGACAAAGTTTACTGGCCTCAACCCCTAATATGAAGCCATCACGTGGGCCCATCGGTTCACGCTTTGGCTATCGAATGGATCCCATCAACGGTCGACAAAAAATGCATGCGGGCGTTGATATTACCGCCGCTCCGGGAACGCCTGTTCGCGCGCCGGCTGATGGCGTGGTCAGTTTTGCGGGTTGGGATGATTTTTATGGAAAGCTTGTTTCGATTGATCACGGCTACGGGGTTTTAACTCGATATGCCCATAACTCGCAAATTTATGTTCAAGTGGGGCAAAAGGTTTCAAAATTTGATGTTATTTCTGCGACGGGAAATACTGGGCGGTCGACCGGTCCCCACCTTCACTACGAAGTTCGGGTAAATAATATTCCGGTGAATCCTATGAATTATATTTTAGATGATGATTAGTTTTTTACGCTGACGATTTATTTTTTAGCGAATTTACTTAATTTTTTCATTAAAGAATTTAAAAATTCTTCGGCCCTTAAAGCACGAAATTCTTTTTCAAATTCAATGGGCGTGTATAGCTTTTCAATGGATTTTTCGGAAAGACGCTGCAATTTTGTTACATCAACTTTTTCATTCTGCAATGCGAACAGTAAAAATTTTTGATTTAACGGTAAATATACAAACGCATTAAGGGGCAAAGCAAGCGCGGTTGGAATCATTTGCACCGGAATGCCAATATGTTGAAGTTCTAAAAGATCGATTGATAAATTTTGCGGGTCAACCGAAAAGAAGCTAACCGTCACTTCCTTATCGTAAATAGACAGAACCTCAATATATTCCGCTTCGGCCTTCGCGAAAGTTTGATAATCGGGATTCGTTATTGAAATTTGAAACTGATCTGTTTCCGTAAATTCTTGAAGCTCTACTAAGTGTGACGCTAACCAAGTTTGAAATACATTTTTCGCCAACGAAAAATCAATTTCGAAGTCAGCGTGAATGATTAGATACCCGCACCAGGTTAAGCTTTGAATTGTAAGGCAGTAAGTTGAACTACGAGCTTCATAATTATCAACGGAAGAAGAAGCCTCTTGAAAATTCTTTGTGCTTGGGCCCGCGGGCGCGGATGGACCATTATCATAGTAGGTTTCAATCAAATCGGCGATGGGCATTTTTACGTTATCACCGAAACCAGTTTTGAGTTCTTGTCTAAGTTGCTCTGAAAGTTCTTTTCGCTGATAGGTGCCTAATTGTTGATTCTTTGTTTTTAATAATTCGCCGCGCCGCCCTTTTTGCACGAATGCAATATTTGACTGATTTTCGATAACATTCACGTTCGAGAAATTTGATTCGAAAACTTCTAGGTTGGCTTCTTTAGACTTAATTTCTGTCGTAGTTGTAGTCGTAGCATTAGCCTTTATCGTTTTTAAAACCAATCGCTCGACGGCCGGACCAGACATCGGGGGATACAATTTAAAGGGGCATTTACTGTACTCTAACTTTCGTATGGACTCTTTCGTGTTGTTTTGAACAAATAAAACCGTAACCCCTTTAGTTAAAGAATTAATGGCGTTAATCATTGCTACAATTCTACCATTTGCATGATCTAAAGGTAGAAAAATAAAGTCAGGTTGTAAGGATATAATTCTGCTTAAACTTGAGTCTAAATCAGAATCTAACAAAACTTCAAAGTTACGTTTTAATAGAAAATTTTCGACGTATTTGATATTTTTAGAATTTGATGCGACAAAAAACAATTTCTTTTTAGCTTCCATTTAACTTAGCCTACTATAGCTATCGTCGCAGAGGTATTAATCAAATATAATTCGACAAAGGTCTAACGATAGAAACAGAATTTATTTAATAATGAGACGGCGCTTAATAAAAGTTCATCACCTGTAAATACAATCCTCACAAAGTAAGTCTGGCTTCTTTATATGATACGTTGTTTCCGCACAGGTTGGACGTACATTGGCATCTTCTTTGTAATGAAAATAAGTAAAATAAGTAAGATTATTAAACTACTTATCAGCTTATTTATTCTACCTGGGCAGGCATCAATTACGATCTACGGGCTGCAACCACGGCCGCGGAGCTAACTGAAAGCTTAACGGAAAATAAGGATTTAGTGATATCGCATTACATTTCAACGTCGGATAATAAATTTCAAGTTTCATTTCGCTGGAACTGGTAAGAGCCTAAATCAGTTCTAAATTGGCGCCCTTCAAATTGAATTTGCGCGTTCAAGGCGTAGGCTTTTTGTTTGGCCTTCTCGAAACTTTCATCGATCGCCACAATATTAAGAACACGACCGCCAGCGCTGATGAGTTGACCGTCTGGGCTTTTCGCGGTTCCTGCATGCAATATGTACGCTTCGTCGGTGTTAGCCGGAATTTGTATCGGCACATTTTTTTGTACTTGTTCCGGGTACCCTGGCGCAGCGTTAACGATGCAAAAAGCGGATTTATTGTTAAACTGAAGGTCTTCCACAAATCCATTCGATAACAAATAAAAAACTTTTCCTAAATCATTTTTAATTAGAGGCAATAAGACTTGCGTTTCGGGGTCACCAAAGCGCGTGTTGTATTCTAAAGCGTAAGGTTCACCATCAACGACCATAACACCCACGAACAAAACTCCGCGAAAAAGCATTTTGTCTTTTTTCATTTGCGCGACCGAGGGTTCAATAATTTTTCTAATTATTTTTTGCTCAAGACTGTTCGCAATTTTAAGGGGCGCGACCGTTCCCATGCCGCCCGTGTTGGGGCCCACGTCATTATCTTTCAACCGCTTGTGGTCTTGCGCCAATGGCAAGGCCTGAAAGTTGGAGCCATTAGTTAAAACTAAAATACTTAATTCATAACCCGGTAAATTTTTTTCCAACAGGGCCCGTGCTCCCGCCGCTCCAAATATTTTTTTCTCAAACAGTTGCTGGGCGGCTGATTTTAACTCATCTAAGTTTTTGCAAATAGATACGCCCTTACCGGCGGCCAATCCGTCGGCTTTTAAAATGTAAGGCGCTTGATGAGTTTCGGCCGCCATCATTGTACTTGCCACCGAATTGACGACTTCGGCATCAGCGGTGGGAACATTCGCCTTCAGCATAAACTTTTTGGCAAATATTTTTGAGCCCTCAAGTTGGGCCGCTTGCTTGGAAGGGCCGAACACGCGAATCTTTTCGGCGCGTAACGAATCGGCTAAACCATCTACCAACGGGTCTTCAGGGCCGATCACTACAAAGTCGATTTTATTAACCAAACAAAATTGCACAACCTGCACATGATCTTTAATATTCATTGAAATAATTTTAGCCTGGGCTTGCATGCCGACATTACCTGGGCACACAAATACTTTTTTGATTGATTTTGATTCAGAAAGACTTTTTACGAGAGCGTGCTCGCGCCCACCGGATCCAATGACAAGGACTTTCATAAAATCACCTTTTTTGTTGCGGCCGTCGTTATTTGTTTTTAACCTAATCATCTGCAAAAGAAAAGAGATCACTCTATGGAAAAAATAGTTTTTATCGCGGGTAAAAGAACTGCTTTCGGCGCTTTCGGTGGTTCATTGAAAGATATTTCAGCAACTGATTTAACCGTCGCTGCAGGTCGTGGCACCTTAGAGGCTGCGGGCGTAAAGCCAGAAGACATTCATCAAACTATAATCGGAAATGTTGTGCAAAGTGGCGCCGATGCCGCTTACTTAGCGCGACACGCCGGACTTAAATTAGGAATTCCACAAAACGTAGGCGCTTACATTGTGAATCGACTTTGCGGATCAGGCTTTCAAGCGTGGATCGATGGGGCTCATATGATTATGAGCGGCGACGCACAAGCTGTATTAGCGGGAGGCGTCGAGCAGATGTCACAAATTCCTTACGTTGTTCGTAAAGCCCGTTTCGATGGTTTGCGCATGGGAAATTTTGAATTAGAAGATTATATGACGTCGGCCCTCACCGACGTTTACGCCGGAATTCCAATGGCAATCACCGCTGAAAATTTAGGAGAGAAATACGACATCACTCGCGCCGCGTGTGATGCGTACTCAATCCAATCGCAAGCGCGCTATAAAGCGGCGTTAGAAAAAAATTATTTCGTGGCCGAAATTACGCCAGTTAAAGTTGTGACAAAAAAAGGTGAGTCGATTGTTGATAAAGATGAACACCCAAAGCCTGATGCAACATTAGAAAAAATTTCGACGCTTAAATCCTTATTTAAAAAAGATGGATTAGTGACGGCGGCCACAGCTTCCGGAATTGTAGACGGCGCCGCGTGTTCATTGTTGACCAGTGAAAGCTACGCGAAGTCTAAAGGCTACAAACCTTTGGCGCGCATATTATCTTGGGCAGTGGTAGGTTGTGATCCAAAAATTATGGGTATCGGTCCCGCGCCGGCTTCACGCCTGGCTTTGGAAAAAGCCGGGCTTAAGTTAGAACAAATGGATTTAGTAGAAGTGAACGAGGCGTTCGCGGCCCAATATCTTTCGGTACAAAAAGAATTGGGGCTTGATCCGGCGAAGACAAACGTCAATGGCGGCGCGATTGCGGTGGGGCATCCCCTGGGCGCATCGGGCGCGCGAATTATGAATCACTTAGTCTACGAATTACATCGTCGCGGCGGTCGCTATGCGCTGGGCTCGGCTTGCATTGGTGGCGGGCAGGGTATCGCCATGGTTATTGAACGCGTTTAATTGACAAAAAATTGTACGCATTGAATTCTGCCTCTACCTGAACACAACCGACGGAGGTTTTTTATGTTTCGTGAATTATTTGTCGCTATTGCGCTTATTTGTTTTTCTTTTTCAACATTTGCCCAAGCAACCTTAGAAAAGTCGGCCTATAAAGAATTTCCTAATAGTCTTAATGGCCGCGATTTTTTCATTTTGTCGGCTTCTAAAAAAACTATTCAAACTTTAGGAGCCGATGTACATGATTGCCGCGCGAACATTGCTGAAGTTATGTGTTTAGTCGGCGCGCCCGAAGTAGGCATGGCGCCGCAAGATCGCCCTTGTATTGAAGGTGGAAAAGATTACGCGGTTTATTTTGAACAAATTTATGATAAGTATCCGCCGAAATTGCAAAATATATTTTGTTCGGTGAAAAGAATTTTTATTGAAAATAAATTTTACGGAACGGCGTACGCCGGAGCCTTTAAAAATGCAGCGGGCCAAACGGTTGGCGCAATGATGGGGATTCGCAAATCAGTTCTAGACCAAAAATTGAATTTATCCACTTGGGCATCATGGAAAGAGCAACTTTCATTTGGCGGAATTACGGATTCGTATTCGATCTCACCTAATCTACCGCAAATAATAACAACAACTTCAGCGGAGGTAAGCGATTTTTTATATTTCGTAGTCACGCACGAAGTGGGCCATTTGCTTGATTTTGCCAATGGCCTTAACCGCTTATCAGATTGCAAATCTATCGATGGCAGCGATGATTTATCTGACTGTGAAGTTGTCGAAGGCACCTGGGGTTCAATCAGTTGGCATAGAACATTTACTCCGCGCGCGGTGAATGATTTTATCAATCGCACGGGGCTTTGCTTTTATCAGTGTGGTGATAAGCCCATGGCAGAGCAAGACATCAATAAGACCTATGCTGATTTATCGCAAACCGAATTTATCAGCGCCTATGCCAGTCAGCACGTATGGGATGATTTCGCCGATAGCTTAGCTTATTACATGATGGAAAAGAATTTGAACACAAGTTACGTGATCGATACCAAGCATGGGGCGCGGTACGACATCATGTGGAGATTAAAGAGTCCGCAATTTGCGAAGAAGTATCAATTTATTCAAAAATTTTTGGGTGATTCGAAGTAAAATTAGTACTTAGCTTCTATGAAAATCGCTTTGGCCTGCGCATATTTTTCGGGCGCAACGTAAAAACGATCGATAACGCGCGCCACTTCGTAATTTTTAAAAATTTGAGTGGCTTGATCTACTGGAGATGGAACATCCCAGCGGTCGTATTGATCGACAACGTAAATATTCATACGGTCTTCTGGATTTCCTGAATGATATTTTGATAAGCGCACGTTAGAGCTAGCGTAAATAGAATCGATATCATTTTTTTGCAGAATACTTTTAATATTCTCAATTCGAACGGGCGCCTGATTATGAAGTTCTAAGGCGACGCGGTAGGGGCGACGTTGAGCAATTCTTTGCGCCCATTGGTTATCGACCATTGCTAGATGTTCATAAAGTTTGTAATCAGTGTATTTGACGTACTCATTTGCATCAGACGGTAAAATAAATTTGCAGTCGGGCGAGGTTAAATAGCGGTTAAGCATTTCTTCGTACACGATGCTTTTGTGATGAAAGTAAACCATCAAGTGCATGTGGTGACGCGAGATTAAAAAATCATCAAACGCGTAAAGCGCGCGGCGGTTTAAGGCTAAGTAGGCTTCGTCTTTTACGATGTGCAAAGTTAAGTTTTGCAAAAGCCAATCTTTATCGATTTTACCGTAATTAATTCCGCAGAAGTAAGAATCGCGCTCGAGGTAATCAATTCGGTCGGCATCAAGTTCGGAGCTTACAATTTGACTTAGCAACGGTCTGAAATTAATTGCGCCATCGGTAAAAAAACTTTCATCGCACTTTAAATTTTTATCAACCAAGCAGGCTACGTACTCGGCTGTTAGATCCGGAAAGTGCTCGGTAATAATCTTTGAAATTGTGCCGTCGGTTACAAACTTAATTGTGTAATCTTCGTGATTAGCCTGTCGAGATTGATCTACATTTTGATCGGCGTATATTTTTACGTTCAGTTTTTTAAGTAATGGCATCACTAATTCAGTGGTGTGGCTAAGGGGGCCGTGGCCGATGTCGTGCAAGAGCGCGGCTAACTTCATGGTTTGTCTTAAACGATTGCGAACATTAGGTTTTGAAAACGGGTAAGCGCGAAAAATACTATCAAATATTTGCCCGGCCACATGGCTTACGCCGATTGAATGCAAGAAACGATTATGAGTGGCTCCCGGAAAACTAAATTCTGAAAACCCGAGCTGTTTGATTTGTCTTAAGCGCTGAAATTCAACGGACTCTATAATAGCCACTTCGCCGTCAGATAACTGAATTGATCCGTGAATGGGGTCTCTGATTTCCATGTACGAGACCCTACCTGTTTGCCTGGAACTAGTAAAGCTTTGCGGATTGGCGTGTAGTTATTCTATGCCTAACCTATTGGATTTATTTAAGATTGCTTGGTTTTTGCCTGCCAGAACGAAGACTAGATGGGTACCGGTCACGTGAAAGCGCAGTTCTTCGTGACCGATACCCCCTTTTTTTCGATGGACGTACTAAGCCGCTGGGGCGTGGTTAAGTTTTTAACTTAACCATGATCGAGGTCCAGTACCATCTGCCAGCGTATTCGTTATAAAGCTCCTACCGGTAAACAAAATTAATATATTAACAGGACAAAAGTTTAGAAATCGCAACCAAGCGGGCTTGGTCCCTCATGTTATCTCAGATTGATCCGATCAGTATGTACAGAAACGATACGTCGACATGAAAGTTGACGTCCCTTTAACAGGCATGATGCCTGTCTCGGTGAATGGATTCACTCGAGAGCTTTCGAAAGAAAGCAGCTTCAAGGAGGAAGTATGGGAATGAGAATTGGTGCGAACATTACAGCTTTGACGGCGCAACGAAC
Source organism: Bdellovibrio sp. (assembly GCA_014378765.1). Taxonomy (GTDB): domain Bacteria; phylum Bdellovibrionota; class Bdellovibrionia; order Bdellovibrionales; family Bdellovibrionaceae; genus Pseudobdellovibrio. Next base: position 69,026 of record JACMNA010000033.1, read on the forward strand.
GTTAGCGTCGACCAAGAGTGCATTAGATCGTTCGATGCAGAAGATGTCTTCTGGCTCGCGAATTAATAAAGCTTCTGACGATGCGGCCGGTTTAGCGGTGTCAGAAACTTTAAAAGCGCAGATGCGTGGGTTGAAGCAAGCGAATCGTAATACTCAAGATGGCATCTCACTTTTACAAACGGGTGAGGGTGCATTATCTGAAGTTGGTAACATGTTAGTGCGTATGCGTGAATTAAGTATTCAAGCGGCGTCTGACACCATCAACGACCGTGACCGTCAGTTAACGGGTAAAGAGTATACGCAGTTGATGGCAGAAATTGATCGTATTTCTGAATCGACGGAATTTAATGGAACAAAATTATTAAACGGTGAAGGTCAGAGCTTTGACTTTCAGGTGAATACAAAAAATTCAGACATGGTAGATCGAATTTCATTTGAACCTGCAGAGGCCGACTCAAGTTCGGTGGCTTTAGGCGTTCGGTTTTCTAATGTGTTTGATAAAGAATCAGCTCAGAACTCGCTGCAAATTATTGATAATGCCATTGGGCACGTCAGTCAGTTGCGTGCGCACTTTGGATCAATCCAAAGTCGGTTGAATTCTACAGTTGAAAATTTAAATAGCAGTCTTGAAAGCATGGCCACAGCAAATTCACGCATCAGAGATGCCGACATTGCTGAGGAAAGCTCGGAGATGGCTAAGCAAAATATCATGTTGCAGTCTGGAATTTCGGTTCTAGCGGCAGCAAATCAGCAACCCGGACAAGCCTTATCACTTTTAAATAAGGGATAGTGAATGTTTGAAGACTCTCGACCTAGAGGGTGTAAGCGGCAGTTGGTGGTGTGATAAATTCCTGCGAGGAAAAGGGCCCGGCGCTGTAAAAAGGCCGGGCCGATTATGGGGAAATCCATTGGGGATTGCTCTGTAAAAATAAACGAGTGGGGAGCGATATTTAATTGTTTTTTAAAATGACCTGAAACGGAAATTTTGGTTTGGCCAAGGATAGGTCAAATCAATTCGGGTCTTAACAAGGAGGAAGAAAATGGGATTGCGTATTGCAACCAATGTGCAGGCATTGAATGCACAGAAGAATTTGTACGGGTTAAGTAACCAGATATCCACGACCATGGCGCGGTTATCATCGGGATCACGAATTAATCATTCGTCTGACGATGCCGCCGGCCTAGCGATATCTGAGAACTTGAAAGCCTCGATAAAAGGCTACAAACAAGCCAACCGAAATGCCAATGATGGAATTTCACTGGTTCAAGTCGCAGAGGGCGGGCTAAGCGAAGTAACAAATATGTTATCTCGGCTGCGGGAACTCAGCGTACAAGCGGCATCTGATACGATCGGAGATCGTGAAAGAGGATTAGCCGACGTTGAATTTCAACAATTAAAAGAAGAGATCGAGCGCGTCGCGCAAAGTACTTCGTTTAACGGAACGGCTTTACTTAATGGTACTGGTGGAACTTTAGACTTTCAAATTGGTGTTTACAATGACCCAATGAATGATCGTATTAGCTTCAACGCCGCCGAAGGTAACGCCACAATTGACTCATTAATGTTAAGAGAAGCAACGATCAGTGATAAAGAATCGGCTCGTACTGGCTTAACTTTTCTTGATGATGCAATGAACTACGTAAACAGTATACGAGCGGGCCTTGGCGCTTTACAAAATCGTTTACAAACTACATCGCAAACCTTAGCTACATCTGAAGAGAACTTTGCTGCCGCTAACTCTCGTATTCGTGATACAGATATCGCCGAAGAGTCTACCGCTTTAGCAAAAAATAATATCTTGATGCAAGCCGCGACTGCCGTATTAGCGCAAGCCAATACTCAGCAACAATTAGCGTTGAAACTTTTAGGATAGTACACTTGTTTGACAATTTCATGATGCGCAGATGATGCCATCAGAATAGCAACAAGTGTTCTTCCTGAAAAGTGTAAAATTAATCTAACGATAAAAAGTTAGACAAGTGAATGAACCAGATACCTGGGGCGTGAGCTTTATTCAAAATTGTTTTGTTAGTGTTATAGATACTGAAAAGTTAAAGATTAAGAGTCGAAAAATAAACTGCAGGATGCGGTTAATGGATTCCTACGTCTTTGAACAAAAGTGAAGTTAAATGTTAAAATAAAACCTGACCTGAGGTTTAAGGGCAAGCTTTGTCTAAAGCAAACCAACAGCTGAAAAGCTCAATATACTGCAGGAGTTCGAAAATTATAACTAGGAACCAGGTCTTACTACAAAAAGTAATGAAAAGGCCCTCCTATAGGCTGAACAGTCCGCTGACTTTCAGTTTGATTAACGGCGTCTATACGGACGACTGTTATTTGCTATTTCTAGCACCTCATAATACATTCTGTTTCATGGAAAATATGCCTTACCGCCAACTAGGAAATTCGGGTTTATCAGTTAGTCTTTTTTCATTCGGTTCTTGGGTTACATTCGGAAAACAAATGGATGTTCAGCCCGTGAAAGAATGTTTAAAATACGCATTTGATCAAGGCATAAACTTTTTTGATAACGCTGAAGTTTACGCGGGTGGAGTGTCTGAAACCTTGATGATGGAAGGATTTAGGCAATTGGGCTTAGGTCGTAATGAATACGTACTGACCACAAAGTTTTTTTGGGGAATTGAAAACCGACTTAACTTTAGAAACACACTCAATCGAAAATATTTAATGCAAGCTATCGACGGATCGCTCAAGCGAATGAAAACTGATTTTGTTGATGTGGCTTACTGTCACCGATATGATCCGAATACGCCCATTCACGAAATTGTTTTTGCGATGGATCAAATGATTCGCGACGGAAAAGCTTTGTATTGGGGAACCAGCGAGTGGCCGGCGGACGCTATCAATGCGGCCTATGATTTCGCAGTTGAAAATAAATTGCATCGTCCGATCGTTGAACAGCCTCAGTACAATATGCTTCACAAAGAAAAAGTCGAGAAAGAATTTAAACCTTTGTACGCCAAGATGAAGTTAGGATTAACCACGTGGAGCCCCCTTGCTTCAGGCGTACTGACGGGTAAATACATGAACGGCATTCCCGCTGATTCGCGCGCGGCGCTGCCGGGAATGAGTTTTGTTAAAGACGAAATTGATAACCGTGAAAACCAAAACAAAGTAGAAAAGTTAGCGGCAATTTCAAAGAAGTCTGGCATTTCAATGGCGCATTTAGCTTTAGGCTGGTGTGCGCTGAATGCAAATGTAAGTACGGTGATTCTGGGTGCAAGTCGAATTGAACAGTTGAAAGAAAATTTAAATGTGCTTAATCATTTAAATAAAATTACTGATCTAAAAAAAGAGTTAGATCAGATCTAGTTCTTTTGTCTAATTTTTTATCTCGCAGCGGGTGTTGCAATTAGCCGAGCATTGCACGAACTGAGTGTGATCACCCTGCGGAATTGAAAAGGGCGTACAAAAATAATTGCACGATGCCAAATACTCATCGATGCGCCCCTTTTTATTTGAACAAGTGTAATAAGCGCTTCGGACCGCATCTTGTTTGGCGCGATCTTTAATTTGGTCGTAACAATACCAAGCCATTCCGCTGCCGTCGCAAAAGCCCGTGCCGCGCCCCGAAGAGTAAATATATTCAACCGTTGTGCTGTTGCTTTGCGTTTCAATGGCTTTCACTTCAAAAGATAGAAACATC
>JACMNA010000034.1 GCA_014378765.1 Bdellovibrio sp.
AGAATCGGCTGAAAATACTTTAAGCGGAGGAATTGAGAAACTATCTGAAGCGCGTTCTAAGATTGGCGATGCAGATATCGCAAAAGAGTCTTCTGACCTTAGAAGAGAGCAAATTATTCAGCAATATCAGACAGCAATGCTTGCTCAATCGAATGATCAGGCAGGAGTTGCGCTAAAACTGATTGGTTGATCTTCAGTTTTCAAACACTTAACGAGCATAAATTTTATTTTCATATGAGCCGATCGACTAGCCTTCTTGTCGTTCTTGTGCCGACGCGGATGAAACCCTTTGCGTTCTTTCGCCGATTACGGCGAGCTAACAGCTATCGAATGCACAGTGCTATACTTTCAATCATAGTATTAATACCAAGTGGCTTAACTAATACGCCGCGGGGTTCATGCATATTTTTTTCAAGATCATGATCAGAAACGCCCGTCATAATAATAACTGGAATATCTTTGAATCGATTTGATTTTTTTTGCTTGGCCCGAAATTGATATCCGTCCATAATTGGCATTTGAGCGTCTAACAGAATGAGATCAGGCAATATCGATAGTTCTGATAACATAAGTAACGCCTCTTCTCCATTCGATGCGCAATGCACTTGATAATTTTTTGATTCTAAGACAGTAGTTAGTAGCTCTAGATTATCTTTTGAATCATCAATTATGAGTATGACTTTTCGAGAATTTTTTTGCATATGATAGTAGAGGTAACACATTGGCTTTTGTTGTGCAGTAAATGACTCAAAGCTTGGGGGAATAAAAAAATGCTATCCAAATTTCTTGAAACACATCGGGCCGAAGTCTTAACACTTGCCGAAGAAAAAACGTTAAAACTAGCTGGGTCGTTGCCGTCATCAGTTGAATTAAGAAAAGGGCTGCCAGTTTTTTATAACCACCTCATCAATTATTTAAGTAGTGCTAGCAGCGATTCCAACGAAACTAAGATCATTGTGGGCGCGGCTGAACATGGTAAAGAGCTACTGAGGCTAAATTACACCCTTTCGCACGTGGTTCATGGGTACGGCGCTTTATGTCAGGCGGTTACTGAATTTGCGCAAATGAAAGAAGAAAATATTACCAGCCACGAATTTAATGAACTGAATATGTGCCTTGATGTTGCCATCGCTGCGGCCGTGTCAGAGTTTCAATTTCGTAGTGTGCAAGCCAGCGAAAAGCGCGAAGTTCAACATTTGGGATTTTTAGTTCACGAGCTAAGAAACGCACTTTCTAGCGCCACGATTGCGCACGAGATGATGAAACAAGGTTTAGTCGGGACCGGCGGCAGTACTTCAAGAGTATTAGGCCAAAACCTATCGATAATGCGCGATCTAATTGATCGCTCATTATCAGAGGTTCGCATGCGGGCCGATCCCGAAGTCCATATTGAAAAGTTCAGCCTTAATTTTCTAGTCGACCAAATTATTTTGACTGCGCAAAGCGAAGCAAAAAATAAAAATCAATTGCTAAGTAATGAAATCAAATTACCAATTGAATTAGAATCAGATCGGCAACTAGTTTTATCAACGATTGCAAACTTAGTACAAAATGCAATCAAGTACACAAAAAACGGTGGCCGTATTTTGGTTCGCGCTGGCATTGCTTCTGATAATGTCATCATCGAGATTGAAGATGAATGCGGTGGAATTCAACCTGACGTTTTAAAAAATCTTTTTAAGCCTTTTAACTCGGGCGGCTTTGATCAAACTGGTTTAGGCCTTGGACTAACAATCGTTCAGCGAGCTGTCCAAATACTGCAAGGTGAAATTAGCATTAATAACTTACCGAGCCGAGGCTGCGCTTTTCGAATTGAATTACCAAAAAAATTAATTCCGAAACCACTAAATCGCGCAAGGACAGCTGAAAAATCAGCTCAGCCTAGCATGGAAAAAAAAGATAATTCATAAAATAAAAATGGCAGAAGTCGCGTAACTTGCAAAGGGTGTATTGCGCTAAAACTGATTGGTTAATCTTCAGTTTTCAAAACATATTTTTAAAAGGAAGGCCTAAAAACCTTCCTTTTTTTATTAGAACTAGACCTTAGTCGTAATATTTTTTTATTGTTTATTTTCAATCTTATCAAATACTTAATGCGCCGCGTCTAAAGAAAACCTAGACTAAGGGCTAAAGTCTACTAGACCTTGGCCCGATAACTTTGCTGTACACGTTGGTAGCAACCTCTAAGAAAAGAGTGGGACCTTCGATCCAGCAGTCAGCAGATCGATTCCCCCTCCTCCTGAAAAGGGCGAAGCTCGCAAGGTTTTGAACAGTCACTTCAAAGCTTTGTGGGCGAGCCACCAACTTTTAATACATTTAAATTTTTTTTAACTAAAAAAGTTAAACAACAACAAAAGTTTGGTTTTTACCAACAGGGGGACGTATATGGGCTTAAGAATCACGACAAACATGGCTTCGATCGCGGCACAGAGATCAATGGCGACTCAAACAAAACGACAAAATCATGCATCGCAAGCGTTAGCTTCGGGCACGAAATTCGTTAATGCTTCCGACGATGCGGCGGGCTTAGCGATTTCAGAAGGAATGAAAGCAGAGATTCGCGGTACAGCCGCAGCTCGTAACAATGCTTTCAACGCCATCTCAGCGATTCAAGTCGGTGAGGGTGGATTATCAGAAGTATCGAATCTGTTGATTCGTTTACGTGAGTTGGGCGTGCAGTCAGCGTCGGATACAATCGGCGATAAAGAGCGCAGCTACTTGCAACAAGAATCAACGAGTATCGTAGATGAAATTGATCGTATCTCTAAAACGACTAAGTTCGGTGATAAGAATTTGTTGGATGGATCTGCGCCAACAATGGAATTTCACGTCGGAACAAGCGCTGGAAAAGAAAATATAATTACATTTAAAGCAAATGGATCAGCCACAATTGGCGAATTAGGAATCGATGGAGCTAATATCTCTGATAAAGATGGCGCCCGCGATTTGCTAGGTAAAGTTGATACGGCCTTAGCGCAAGTATCACAAATGCGGGCGGGATTCGGCGCGATTCAATCGCGAATGGAATCTACCGTTAATGGACTTGATGTACGCTCTGAAAACTTAAGCGCGGCTCGTTCGCGAATTGCAGATACCGATATCGCAAAAGAGTCATCAGAGTTGGCATCGGCATCCGTTTTACAAAATGCCTCGGTATCGGTTTTAGCGCAAGCGAACCAAGCACCGATGGTTGCTATGAAACTCATTGGCTAATTACTGACTCGGTAATAGCTTTCTACGTATAAAAACCAAACAATGAATCTGGAGGGTCGTCCATAGGGGACGACGCTTCTTAAGCCCGCCCTAGCAGTTTGTCGCTGCTAGGGCTTTTTACGTTTTAAGCAGACCTGTCGGCGATAATCCTATAATTTCTACTAAATAGCCCAACACTAAGTGCTATATAAAGTGAGCGACTTACTTTGGCTGGTCAGAGCTGAAAGTCTTTGTTACTTCTAGGCAACTAAAAAACCTAGGAGATTTTATGAAAATTTTTGCGCTCGCATTGTTATTTGCATCTTCACTCTCATTCGCTTTAAACCGTGTAGTTGAACCAGGCACATACCAAGCCGTTGATGCCGAAACGGGAACAATCAAAGCCACATTAATTGCTAACGCGGATTTAACGGCAATGTTTACCGTGATGACTCCTGATTTTGAAATGCCTGCTCCGGGTTGTGTTGGAACATATTTAGTTGCAGGCGATTTTCTCAAAGCAGATGTGAAATGTCCGAAAGAAGGTTTAGAACAAATTCAAGTTACAATTGATATTAAAAATGTAACGCCTGAATCTGTTCGAACTGAAAAGGGCGCAGATGTTGATGTCATGATCGATGCTTTAGGTACAGACCCATTTAAATTTTTCTTACGCAAAATTAAGTAAGAATTTATTATTCATAAGAAATTATATTTTGTTTTGAAAAGAGTTTCATTCGCGAAACTCTTTTTTTTATTTGTTTATAGCTTGAAGTTCGCTCTGCGTGCGGCTTTGCGGCCACACTCGACGCACTCTTCGTCGAGGCCGACGCAAGTCTATCAGTTAAAGGTCATATATAGACGTGATCAGACCTTCGCCTTTACTAGACTTACGTATTGAAATTCCCTAACACTTGGTCTGTTTTTCAATACCTTGGTCGAGTTTTCTTGGGACCTTGGTCTAGTTTTACGGGACGCGACTAAAGGTCATCACAGACTCGCCGAAAGGTTATTTAACAAAACGATGAAGACTCGACGAGACCAGATCGAGAAGCTAGATGAGTTGTGACTGACCATAGAGTTTCGCTTGTAGATCAGGGTTCGAAAAAGTTGACATCCCAACGTGTACATCCGGACGCCCTTAAAATAGGTAGGGCGATCCGCAAAAATGAAAGAGGTTGAATATGGGAATGAGAATTACAACGAACGTAGCATCTTTAAATGCACAACGTAGCATGGCGACTAATAGCCGTGAAACTAACAAGAGCATGGCTCAGTTATCTACGGGATCACGAATCACTAAAGCGGGCGATGACGCTGCCGGTTTAGCGATTTCTGAAAATTTAAAATCGCAAATTCGTTCATACACGCAGGCTTCACGAAATGCCAACGATGGTATCTCGATGATTCAAACGGCTGAACAAGGTATGGGCGAAATTTCAAATATCGTAACAAGACTACGTGAACTTGGTATCCAAGCTGGTTCTGATACTATTGGTGAGACTGAGCGTGGATTTATCCAAAAAGAAGTTGATGCAATGAAATCTGAGATTCAACGAGTTGCTGAATCAACAACTTTCGGTTCTCGTAAATTATTAGACGGTACTGGTGGAGTATATGATATCCATATCGGTTCTGGCGCTAACGAAAAAACTGACTGGATCGCTTACGATGCTGGTATCTCTAACGTAACTACTGATAATTTAGGTATTGCTGATTTAGATTTCTCTTCTAAAAACGGCGCTCGCTCTGGTTTAGCAGCATTAGATGCAGCTCAATCAAGCGTGAATGGTTCACGAGCAACAATGGGTGCTTTACAGAATCGTTTATCTTCAACGGTTGACGTTATCGGTACAATGAATGAGAACATGTCTGCCGCTAACTCTCGTATCCGTGATACAGACGTTGCCGCATCTAGCTCTGAGTTGGCTCGTAACAACATCTTAACTCAATCGACAGTGGCTACATTAGCGCAAGCTAACCAAATGCCAAACATGGCGCTTAAGTTAATTGGTTAATTTCTAAAAGAAATTGATTTTTTGGGTGGGGCGATGACCTCCGCCCTATCCAGAAAAAAACCTTATCGCAGGTCTAGGCAACTAGACTTGCGATTTTTTTTTGCGTTCTAGGTCTAGTTAAGCAAAATCAAATAATGGCCGATTAGTTTAGTATGAATATCAAAAACTTTCTTGGTATAAATCCAATCGCAACTCCCATCGGACAGACGGGCAAAGTTGAACGACAGATTAAATCTGAGTCTTCGCACGATAGAGATGCGGCCGGCCAGTATTTCCAACAGAAGAAACAAAAGAAAAAAGAAAAGATGACGCCGGAGCAATATGAAAAGGCGTTAGAAATTTTAAAACAAAAGGCTTTCGTTACCGAAATGAATTGGCTGGTTTTACCATTTGAAGAAAACGAATGTAAATACGCCTGGATTCAAGAAGCCGATGGCAATACAATTCGAAAAATTTCAGAATTCGATTTATGGGAACTGTTCGAAGAAAATACCCAGCCTGCGTCTAAGGGCCAGCTTCTTAAGCGAACAGCTTAGAGCTAATTGAGCGAACAGCTTAGGACCATTTACCAGACACATTTTGCCTACTAGTGGTTTGTCTAAGCCAATCAATTGACTCACAGTTTATTGCATTTCTCTGAAATAATACTTGTATGACAGGAATACGTATTTCAGGTTTAGCTAGTGGGCTTCCACCGAATTTAGTCGATCAAGTGATCGAAGCTGAGCGTATTCCTATTAAAACAATGCAAGAGAAAAAAGTTGGCATTGAAGACAAAGTAAAATTAGTGACGGATCTTGAAACTAAAATCAACGACATTACCAAAAATTTAAGTGCCGTCATCGGAGCAAAGGGTTTTGTCGACAAAAAATTTAATTCGAGCTTTCCAGATATCGTGTCGGGAACTGTAGATCCTACATTAGCCGATAGCGGTGAGTATGAGCTTGAAGTCATACAATTGGCCGGTAAGCCATCGGTGATTACGAATGGATTTCCGGATAAAAATGAAACCACGATGGGCGTTGGCTACATTAAGTTTGATACGGCCGAAGGTGAAAAAGAAATTTATATCACCGAAGACAATTCAACCTTAGAGAAAATGGCCGAAACAATAAACAATGCCGGTGTAGGCGTCCGCGCCACCGTCATCAATGACCGAAGCGATAAAAGTGATTCTTACCGCTTAGAAATCACTGGAATTAAAACGGGCGATGATAATGAAGTAAAATTTCCGACGGTTTACCTATTAGACGGTAATCGCGATTTTCAATTTACTAAAACAAACCCGGCCCAAAATGCAAAAGTAAAAATTGATGGCCATGAAGTTGAACTGTCAGAAAATAATGTGACCGACTTAATTCCGGGGGTCACGCTAGACCTAAAGCAAGCCAAGGTCGGACAAACCGTGCGAATGAATATTACCGAAAACTTTGAGGCGATTGGTGGAAAACTCAAGGGCTTCGTCGATGCATACAACGCGGCTCTGGGTTTTATTCAGGCGCAGAGTAAATTAACTCCAGATAAGTCGGGTAACCCGCGCTTAGGCCCTTTAGGTGGCGATAGCATGTTGCGTATGACCGAAAGTAGGTTGCGAACCATTATTCAAGACGTTCAAAACACCGACAGCAAATTTAAACGGGTGATCGAACTGGGTCTAGAATTTAATAGAAACGGCACCCTTAATTTTAATCAAGAAAAGTTTTCTAAGCTTGTCGCCTCAGATCCTAAAAACGTTGAAAAGTTTTTACGGGGCGACCAGGTTAACAATGGATTTATTCCAAACATGAAAAAGAAATTAGCAGCAATTACAGATCCAACCGTGGGGGTGGTTACAAACCGAAAAAAGAACTATCAAGATCGCTCGAGTCAAATCGACAAGCGAATCGAACAAAAAGAACGCCAGTTAGGAAAACGAGAAGAACAATTAAGAAATCAATTTGCAAAGATGGAAGAAGCAATGTCGAAGATTCAAAGTCAAGGCAGTGCGGCGCAAGCCTCTTTAGCAGGGAGAGGGTAGATAAATGGCAAATCCGTATCAGAAGTACAAACAAACGGCCGTGATGAGTGCAAGCCGCGAACAAATTCTATTGATGCTTTATGAAGGCGCGATAAAATTTACGAAGTTAGCCATTCAAGCCGCAGAACAAAAAAAAGTGGCCGATCGCGGACACAATATTATTAGAGCTTTTGATATCATCATGGAATTGAATGCAACGCTGGACCACAAAGTTGGGGGCGATATTTCAAAGCAGCTCGAACAGCTGTACATGTTTATGATGGATCAATATACCAAGGCTAATATTTCGGGCGACCCGGCGCCATTGCAGGCCAACATTAAGATTTTAAATAATCTTTATGATGGATGGAAGCAAGCAATCGACAACATGAAAAAAGACAATGAACAAAAAGGGAGCGCAGCATGATTCGTCTAATACAATTTCTTAATGAAAAAAATCACTTTCTAGAAAAATTCTACTCTTTAAATGAATATCAAATGAGCCGTTTAGAGAGCGGACTATTCGATGACATCGAAAAGTTTTATAATCAGCGTGAAGATTTACTTAAAATCATCAAATATGTTGATGCCGAAATTCATCAATCGCATATGGTACATAAGGATATCACCGGGGCATTTGATGAAAATCAAAAAATGCAAATTCGCGAAGCTTTGCGTTGCAAAGAAATGTACGTGCAAAAAATTCTTGAGCAAGACTTATCTATTTTAAGTCTAATTGATGAAGCTAAATCTCAAATCATCAAAGAACTTCAAGATATTAAGCATACGAAAAAAGCTTTAGCTGGCTATAAGTCGCCTGCGGCCTAAGATTATTTTTATGAAAGTCAAAAGTCTGACTGGCCATTCATTTAAATGGCGATCAGAGCCAGTTTTAAGGTATCGACTGACCCTATATTGAATTTCACGTGGCATTTGGATTGCTTTACATATAATCGCCAGTACTCATGATGAGTACTGGCGTTAATGGAGGGCATGATGCCGCAAACGCTTTCGGTCTTTGGTCAGGTTGATTCGGACATTAGAAATAAAAAGTTCACTCCCGCAATGATGAAGTTATCGATCTTGTCAGTCGCACACAGTAAAAACTTGCGATTTTTGAACTACTTGGCCATAACGCAGAAAGCATTATCAGACTCTGCGGGCCTTATTCGTACCCTCAAAGAAATTAATAAAATTCACCCTGAAGTAAAGACCCTTATTGAGTTGATGAAAGTTCTTTATTCTGAAGGTTCAATAAACGAAGCCTTAGATATCGGAATGTCGTTACAAGAACAAGCCTTAACCGAGGTTGATTCTAAAAGATTAACGCACTTGTTATTAAGAATTTTTATTGAAGAAAATGACTTCGAAGGCGTACAGGAAACCGTCTTAAGAGTTGCGGCCAGCTCAATGAACGACGATTTTATGCAGTGGGCGATGGGTTTGGCTTGTTTATCCAAAGGCGACAAAAATAATGCGCTTATTTATTTTAGAAATGCCATTGATCTGAATACTAAGAATGATCAAGCGTGGGTAAGCCTTGCCCTTTTGCATGATGAAATGGGTGATCGTGAACTTGCGCTGGCAAATTTAGAAATGGCTATTGATCATAATCCCCTGAACCAATTAGCGATAAAGCTTTTTGCTACTTGGACGCAAAAGACTCCGACCTACCTAGCAACCGCATTGCGACGTGTGCAATTTTACTTGGCCGAGAATGATTTTGATGAAGAAATAAGCTTATGTCATATTCAGTTACAAAGCCAAATGCAATCTTGGAAGACCGTAAAATTTGAAATTAGTAAGTTGATTCTGAATCAGCCAGAAAATCAAAACTTTCACCAATTGAAGAAAAATTTAGGACATCATTTGGACATCACTTAAACTTGTGATACCTTATTTGAGTGCAGATTTTAATTCAGCAAGAATTTGAATATCTTCTTACCAATAATCCACCCATCTATACGTTGATTACCGAGGCGCCTGACAATCTGTTAGCCGAAGTCGTCATCGGCGATGACCAATATTTACAAAACATACGACAAAAAATGGGGTCATCGATTGATCGCGCCCATTATATTTTGATCGCCAGTGGCAAAGAAATTAATCTTGCGAACCTAGCCAATTCACCAGTTCCTTACCAAGTGGTGAGTCCGAAGGCCAAGGCTGAGCTTGAGCAAAGCCTGGGCGAAATTTCGGCCCAAGTGAATAAAAAATTGCAAATTGATTTAATCAAAACTGAAATTCAAAGAAAGCGACGTGAATTAGAAACGTTGAATGAAAAACTAAATCTGGAAAGTCAGATCCAGTTGCAGTCTTTGGTACAATCGCATTCAGAAGAAACGCAAAAAAACTTGAAAGAGAAAAGCCTATTGCACTTTCTTGATTTTATTCAATCCGAGTCAACGACTGAAGATTTTTTAAGTCAACTTTTGAAGTTTGTGTGGAAAGATTTAAAAAAGTTGGGCCGATTCTACCAAATTGGCTTTAGCTTGAAGACCTCATCTGAAAAATCGAATATATTTACGTACGACGGCTTGGTTGAAAGTCGGGCGTTACTATCCGCTGACTTTAGATCTCCGACGGTGGCGTTGCAATTAGCGGGCGCTTGGGGGCGGCCCGTTGGAAAAATTATGACGTGGGCGTTGCCAGATTTCTCGCGCGACGCTAGCGTGTTTATTGAAGTGGTCGATCAACAACTATCAGCCGGTGTGATCGAAAATTATTTTAAAGATCGCCTTTCGGTTTTAAGTCTTTATCTTGACCGGTGGATGATTGAAAAAGAATACGAAGTTATCGTCGAGCGGTGGAATCGGACCTTTAAGTCGTTCTCCGGCTATATGCATGTTATCGACGAAAATTTTAATTTATTTCAATCTAACTACGACGCGCCAGGTGGTGAGCCTTGCTACAAGCAGTTAGCCGAGCGTTCAACGCCTTGCCCGCAATGCCCCATTTTGCAAAACAAGAATACCGAATTTTTTTTAAAAGAAGGCCAAAAGGTTAAAACTTACTACTCAGAATTTAAATACAAATCTAAGAAGTTTTATTTTGTAATTTATGAAGACATAACCCAGTTGCATTTATTGCAAGGGCAAATGATTCACTCCGAAAAAATGTCGGCGCTGGGTCGATTAGGAAATCACTTAGCTCACGAATTAAATAATCCACTAACGGGGATTAAATCGTATGTGCAGTCGTTACTTGAGCCAACGTACTCGTTGCAATTAGCGCCCTCGCTGCAGTCAGATCTTGGTGAAATACTGAAGGCGACCGTTAGATGCCAACGTATAATTAAGAACTTTATCGAATTCAGTCACCAAAGCGAAGCGAAGCTTGAAGACGTGATTTTTTCAGAGGTGTTACAGAATACGCTAACCCTGCTTAAAACAGTTTTACGATCACACCGGCTTTTTATTGATATCAAAGAAACGCGCGTGCGCGCCAATGCACACGATCTACAGCAGGTACTTTTTAATTTAATTAAAAACTCATGTCAGGCAATGACTCAGCCGGGTTCAGTCACGATTTTCGAAGAAGAAAAGAACGGCAAAATTTATTTTCACGTTAAGGATTCGGGCGCTGGTTTTGATGAATCTATTTTAAAGAACATCTTTCAACCTTTTATGACCACGAAAAAACAGGGCGAAGGAACGGGACTGGGTCTTTATTTATCGAAAAAAATGATGAAAGCAATGAATGCTGATCTTGAAGTCAGTAACACCCCAATGGGAGCAAAAATCTCGCTGGTTTTTGATAAACTATGAATTTTTTAGTAGCCGATGATGAGTTATTGATTCGAAAGTCTTTAGTGCGTGCGTTTCAGTCGAGAGGGCACCAATGTGATGAAGCACAAAATGGAATTGAAGCCTTGAAGAAAATTAGCACGAATACTTATCATGCGATATTATTGGATGTGATCATGCCGGATAAGAACGGTTATGAAGTCTTACTTGAAATGAAAAAAAATATTCCGGTATTTATTATTTCGGCTTTTACCGGTGACGACACCAATATTAGTTACATTCAAAATGACCCCCGGGTTAAAGATTATATTGCCAAGCCGTTCGAGCATATTCTTGAAGTTGTTGATCAAGTGCTAGGGAAATTATGAGAATTATTTCGGGCCGTTTTAAGGGAAGGGTTTTAACCTCATTTCAAGAAGATCATATTAGGCCTACAACCGATCGGGTTAAAGAAAGTTTATTTAATAAATGGATGGGAACATTAGAAGACGCGCAAGTCTTAGATTTATTTTCGGGTACGGGTAGTTTGGGTTTAGAGGCCTTGTCTAGAGGAGCCTCGCGAGTCGATTTTGTTGAACAGAACGTTAGATCAATTCAGATATTAAAGAAAAATATCGATTTGCTGAAGTTAAGCAAAGATGAATATTCAATTTTAAAACAAGATGTCCTTGCCTACTTAAAAAAATATCAGGGACCGGCTTACGCCTTTATTTTAATTGACCCGCCCTTCACTGAAAAAATGGCTCATGATGTAATGCTAGCATTAGATTCGAGCAATTGTTTTGATGAAAATACTCTCATTGCCATTGAGTCACAAAAAAAAGAGCGAATGGATGACGCCTATACTAATTTATACCGCTATGACTTCAATGATTACGGAGACAAATTACTTTCTTTCTTTGCTAAAAAAGCGCAAGATGCCTAAATGTCTAAGATTGCAGTCTACCCTGGAAGCTTCGATCCCATCACGACCGGTCACCTAGATATTATCGAACGCATTTCAAATATTTTTGATCATGTTATTGTTCTGGTTGCTGAATCAGACCAAAAAGATTATCTGTTTTCGGCCGCTGAACGGGCGCAATTTTTAAAAAAAGTTACTTCGAATAATAAAAAAGTTGAAATAGACGTTTTTCAAGGGCTAACGGTCGAATATATGAAAAAGCGCCAGGCTCATGTTATTGTTAGGGGCTTACGGGCCGTAGCCGACTTTGAATACGAAGGCACATTAGCCAGTATGAACAAGCGACTTGCGCCGGAAATTGAAACTTTCATGATTTTTTCTCGTCCTGAATACTACTTTATATCTTCACGGGCCGTTAAAGAAGTTGCGCGAAATGGCGGCGACTTAAAAGGGTTAGTCCCTGATTTTATTATTCCAGAACTTGCAAAAAAGTTAAGAGGTTAAAAGTGGAACCAACTTCATTATCTAAGCGTGCCCAAAATTTAAAAACATCTCCAACTTTATTTTTGGTCGCAAAAGCTAAAGATCTGCAAGCGAAAGGTCACGACGTTATTTCGTTAACCGTTGGCGAGCCCGATTGGCCTACTTATCCGGTCGCAGCCCTTGCGGGCCATGAAGCCATCGAGAAGGGGCTAACGAAGTACACGCCCGCTAGTGGTACGATTGAATTGAAAAAATCAATAGTATCAAGATTGAAATTAGATTTGGGTTTTGATTATGCCACAAGTGAAGTGGCCGTAACTAGTGGAGCGAAGTTTGCGATTTTTGCCGCCCTTCAAGTGCTTTGTGATCCCAAAGACGAAGTAATCATTCATTCGCCTTACTGGGTCAGCTACCCAACCATGGCTGAATTAGCTGATGCCGTACCAGTCATTGTGACCTGCCACGAAGACTCAAATTTTAAAATTACGCCGATACAATTAAGAAAAGCACTGAATGAAAAAACGAAAGTATTTTTATTTTGCTCGCCATCAAATCCTACGGGATTCATTTACTCAAAAGAAGAATTAAAGGCTTTAGCTGAGGTGCTTAAAGATTTTCCGCGCGTGCACATTATTTCTGATGATATGTATAATCGCCTTATGTTCGACGGTGCGAGGTGCGCACCCCACATCTTAGAAATGGCCCCAGAGCTTCGATCAAGAACAATAATTATTAATGGTGGCTCGAAGGCCTATTCAATGACGGGGTGGCGCATCGGGTGGGCGATTGGTCCTAAACAAATAATTCAAGCGATTGGCGATTACGCTTCGCAATCGACCGGAGCACCTTCAAGTATTTCGCAACATGCAGTTATTCCGGCGCTAGACCACGGCGAACCCAATATAAAAGAAACAAATCAAACCTTGAAAGCCAGGTTAAGCGCAGCCCTAAAAGAATTTAAATCAATTGCCGAATTCAAGGTGTTTGAGCCGCAGGGAGCCTTTTATTTGTGGATCGAAGTCAAAAATGTTTTGGGACGAAATTACGAAGGTAAAAAAGTAGAAACATCGAAAGATTTTTGCGAAATTTTATTAGAAAAGTTTTTCGTCGCGGTCGTGCCGGGAGAAGAATTCGGCAATCCTGGCTATATGCGTGTAAGCTTTGCCATTGGCACCGAAAGAATGATCGAAGCCATCGGCCGTATGAATTCTTTGGTTGGGCAACTTAAGTAGATTCTACGTGCCCAGTCAAAAATGACCAGCTAGTTTCGTTTAACCGTTATTTTTTTAAACTCAAACGGTTTAATAATTTTTCCGTCTGCGGTTCTTTGAACGGGCTCCAATTTCTTTTCATCCACAAAAGTTTGTGGAATATGCGCATTGCTAGCAATCGATTCATCAAATTGCTGCTTTATTGAATTCATCGAGGTCAGATCGGGCGTCATTACGTCGAACGCGGTATCTGTCACCATTTGATTCATCTTTTTTAATTGCGAACTAAAATCAGCTACTTCTTGCATTCTTTGTTCATTCGAATGATCGGCTTCTTGGTTTTGCACCCAGGCCGGCAAATTTTCTTCGGCAAATTGCAATTGATCGCGATTCATCTTAGTAATCATTTCGATTTCGGCCGGGCTTAAATCAATTTTTTGACTGATTTGATCCGTCGTAAAGCCTTGGTGGGCAAGCTTTGCGGCTTGCACGTACTTGCTGGTTTTTTGGCGGTCAGCCATTTCGGCGTGGGGAACTTGTTCGTAAAAAATTTTAGATACGTCTAAAGCTTTTGATAGGGCGCTTTCAATTTGAATAATTTTTTCATCCGATAAGGTCAGCTGGTTTTGAACTTCATGAGATTTAATTTCAATCAGGTGCACCCAGCGGCGCACTTGTTCATCGGACTTATCTGATAGATCTTGCAAAATTGAAATCTTATTTTGTAAAAGTTGTAGACCCTTCGTCAACCGGTTGTCTTCAACCTTGTTTTTACTTTTGATAACCATTGTAAAAAAAATAAAACTGAAAAGCAGCACATTCATCAAAGACAATGTTAATAGCCAATAGTTCACGGTAAGTCCTCCACTGTTTATTTTACCGTTGAAACAAGTTGCTTCTCAATAGGTCTAGGCCTTCATTTTGAATAACCAGACTAAAGACCACTTACGGCAATCAATGAATTGATCTATCCTAATATGGATCTAACTAGGGGAAAATAAATGAATTGGCTTAAACTTTTGTGTTCAGGTTTGTTGTGTACTTATGTTTTAACAACAACCTCTTGTGCTCCGGTTCGATTTTCAAAAGCAAATACGATCACGGTTTCGCCTCAATGTACGGGCGCAATTTGCAACACTAACAGCGTGCAGTGTGATCCAAAAATTAATGGTACGTTAACTACTTATACTTACCAATCGGGCGGCCCCGCAAATGCGAACATTACTTCTAACTGTAATCCCTCGGCAGTTGATTACACTTGGGTAGTTAAGCGGCCTGACTCTTCAATTGTTTCAACCCCAATACCAGGTCTATCGGGAGCTAATCCTCAAGGCGTAGATTTTCGTGGGCTTGGCACTGGCGTATACTATGTTTATTTAACGGCTAATCAACCGGGTGGCGCATTGAGTCCTTATAATGCTTCGGCTCCATTGGAGTTTATCGTTGGTGGCGTAGGCAATGCGCTTATTTGTGATCCGAAATTAAATGCGACGCAAACCACGGTTACGGTTGGTCAGGCTGATAGTAATCCAACGGTTACCGCGAATTGCGCACCACCGGCGGGAAGCTACACTTGGACCGCTACTAAAAATGGTATAAGCACAACGATTGCGGGCTTAAGCGGAGGCTCATCCGTACCAGATTTTAAAAATATGGGCGCGGGAACATATAAAGTTTATCTTTACGCCACTAGCAGTGGTTCACAGCATTGGCAAAGTTCAACGCCGTTAACGGTTAACGTAACCGCCGTTGCTCCGACTCCAGTGATTAGTTGTAATCCAACGGTCAACGGTTCGCAAACGTCAACGACCGTAACCACTTCATCTTCAAATCCACTGATTAGCGCAAACTGTTTGCCAAGCGCCATCAATTATAACTGGACGGTCACGCGAAACGGATCGAACGTTTCAGTACCAGGTTTATCGGGAGCTTCTTCGAATCCTAACTTTCAATCTTTGGGGGCCGGTACTTATTTAGTTTATTTAGCGGCAAGCAGCTCGGGTTACACAACTTGGAATACAACAACGCCATTGACAATTACGGTTGATAGTACGGGCCCAACGACTTCAGTAAGTTGTGCGCCACGGCTTAATAATTCTTCGACGGCAATAACGATTACGACGGCGGGCCCAAATCCGTTATTAACTTCTTCATGTACTCCGGCTTCGGCCGCAGTTGCTTGGACGGTTACTCGAAACGGCACGGTCGTTAACATTCCAGGTTTAAGTGGCACAAGTTCAACGCCTGATTTTGTGGGCGCGGGATTGGGTACTTACTTTATCACGCTAGGAGCCACGGCCAGTGGTTATAACGCCTACGCAACTTCGTCTCCGCTTGAAGTTACGGTGGCCCAAGCTGTTTCTCCGACCCGCCGGGTAAATTACCAAAAAACAGTTCAGGTTTCTGATAACAAAGTAGATATTTTAATGGTCGTCGATGATTCCAATTCAATGGCGCCAGAAAATACTCGCTTAGCCGCCAAGCTGCATACCTTCGTTGATGATTTATCGGCAGCCGGTCTTGACTGGCAAATGTGTTCAACGGTTACACGCGGGCAAGATGTTAATAACAACGGAATTCTATACTGGGGAGCTTCAAAAAATTGGGTTAACTATGTCGGTTCACCAAAGTGGATTTTGAAAATGGGCGCTTCAGATCCGTACAGTATTTTCACCAACACGATGCAAGCAATTGGGGCCGGTTGGGCTGGAACCGATGACGAACGCGGAATTAAAGCGGCGTGGTGGAGCGCGGAATATGCGCCGTACAATAACTGTTATCGTAATGACGCTTCCCTTGCCGTGATCATGATATCGGATGAAGACGAGAGTTCGGTCGGGGGCGATGCTTCAAAAGTTTACTACAGTGGAGAACTACAATCACTTGAAGTGGAAGATTTACCGCAAGCTTACGTAACAAAAATAAAACAAACTTTTGGAACTGATAAACGTTTTACTTTCAATTCGATCATTGTGAAACCTGGTGATACGGCGTGCATGACTTCACAAGATGCCGAAGGTGCGAAAAGTCATTATGGTTACAAGTATAACGAACTTTCGCAGATAACGGGTGGTTCGGTAGGAAGTATTTGCGCCAGCGATTACTCTTCAAATCTTTACTACTTTAAAGATCGCATCGTGAATAAACTTTCATCGATTGCACTCGAGTGCGCTCCGGTCGGAAACATCACGGTCACCATCACGCCAACAATTGGTGCGGTCTCAACGCAAGTGGTGAACAACACCATCACGTTCAGTCCGGCCATTCCGGCCGGTCGTACGATACAATTAGGCTATGATTGTCCGCGAAATTAAAAAATAGGGACTTCGCAACGAAGTCCCTTAGAAATTAAATTGAACTCGGATTAGCGGCCATTGATTCCCACAGCGTACCAATTGTTAGAATTGAAGAAGATGTATATCCAGAAACAGCGGTGTTGCTGTCAGCGGGGAAAATTTTGACGGTGCATCCCGTGCTGCCAGTAGGAGTGTAAGCCCAATCTGCAGATGATTTAGCGCGCGTAAAGCACATTGAACTTGAACTTAAGTTGTCGCCCGATGTTGAAGGGCTTAACGGACCTGTTCCAGTACCGGTGGCTCCCGGAGCTTCAAAGTAAACACCACCCGCGTTTGTTGAAGGATCTAATTGGGTTGCAAATCTGTACCCGTTAGTTCCATTGTGCATGACGCCCGTTATACCCAATGCGCTGACTGATTTGCTGCCGTCCATTCGCCATTTTTCAGTCGTCGAGCCGTTTCCAAAAATAACTTTTGCGGTAACAACTTTATTCGTAGTTCCGGTACCAACATCGTATTGAAGGTTCATGGCTGAGGTTGCACTACCAGAAGACTCAAAGGCGTTTGGATTAATTAGCATGTGGCCCTTGTTAATCGTCTTATCGGGCAAAGCAGTAAAATAAAGATTAATGGCACGATTAAATCCGCTTGTAGCGGTGCAGGCCGAATGGCACACCCAAACCTGCGCATTAAACGCATAGTTAACACTGGCAACCGTGTATGAGCCGGCACTGACGACCGCTCTGACCGACATTGTCCCGAAAACTTTAGTCACGCCGGTAGTAACACCTTTTATACCCATATCTTTTTCCATATGACAGAAAAAGCCGTTAACAATTCCAATAATTCCACCCTTGCCTTCACCGCCATCGCAAGTTGCATGGGCAACTTTGTCAGCTTCAGTGCCAAAAAAAGAATTAAATATTTGGCCAAAACCATCACTACCATTGGCATAGACGGAATTGGAGATTAATAAAGTTATCACTAACAAAAATATATTTTTCATTTTACGTCCCAGGTTTTTAATTTGATTAAACTACATTGAAATATTTGGAAAAAATTCGGTAGCACCCTTCGACGAAGTTGCGTTTGGATCAGTATTTGTTTTAGAACATCCAGATGATAATAGAACTGTTGCGATTATGAATCCCATAATGCTGGTTAATGTGAAAACAGATTTCTTTTTCATTGCGAATCTCCTTCAAGTTTTATTGTTTGTTCCAAACAATGTATCGGGAAGAAAACAAAAAACTGAAGAGTTATGTTGGTACACATAATGTTCTATTATGGTAATTAGTGAGTGAAGGTACCATGATGAAGCATCATAAAATGATCGATGTTAATTTAAATTATTTTTATTGTTCAGATCCAGTCAAGAAATGGATCAGTTACCGAGCGCTCTCTTTAATAAATAAAGTCATATAGTGGCGCACTAAATATTCAGTTTTGAAATTAAGTCCTTTGTAAGTCCACAGAACTTCTTCGAAGGCGCCCCATTTTGCCTCAAGTAATTCTTCGTCCATTACGATTGTTACGCTTTCTTTTTGCGTTGGCTGCGGAATAGCCATGTTGCCAACGTAATGGAAGCGCATACTAATAAGGCCTGCATTTTTGATCGAGAAAATCATTTTATAGCCATTACGGAAAAGCATAAAGTCGGCGTGCGTTTTTGCGATGCCGTACACTTTGATGCGGCCCAAGGCGCTGGGTTTTAATTCATTAAATGTGGCGGCCGTTTCGGCGAAGTCAGTTTTAAGATTTAGTAAAAGGGCGATGCTTTCGTTCACTAATATTCTTTGCGTATCGAGGCCTAAATTCATGTCAATCATTACAGATTTTTCAAGCTGCTCGTCAGCCGAAACAAGTTCTCGGACCCAAGCTTTATTTTCTAATTTGTTGATTTCCATGGCTTTTTACCTCAATCACTAGTTTTCTTGATAGAGGTAAATATTGTCAAGACTAAAGGCCGCCTAATTGGATGTTCAAGCGTATTTGGCCACTTGAAACGAATTGGGGCGAGTGCGGCTGGTAAAATCCAAGAATTAAATTAAAGGGCAAGATGTAAAGTAAGGTCGTTTCTAATTTGGCTTCGATACCGGTACTCCACATCGTTTGATTCATATGCAGGGGCACATAAGTTTTGTCTTCGGTATATCCTTGGCCTTCAACCGCCAAGCCATCGACGACGAAAGCCCCGGATAATCTTTTTAAAAAGTAAGGCGCAGTGCCCGAGCCCTTTTCAATGGTCATGATTGGAAAGCGGTATTCGGTGTTTACACTGGCAATGCTGCGTCCGAAAAATTGGCCGTCTAAATAACCCCGAAACGGAAATTGAGGAATCAGCGCATTAGAATACAGGGGCAAGGCCGAGTTGCTTGAACCAAACCGCGAAGAAACATTTTCGAAAGTTACTATGCCATTGAGCCGCAGCATAATAGCGTGGTGTTCGGGTAAAAAATTAGAAGCATAACCAAGCACCGCCGCCGAAGCCCTTTCATAGTCGCGACTGTTTTGCACATTTTGATTATTTTCAATCCGTACGAAACCACCCCAACCTTTTTCGGGCGAAATCTGAAAAATATTTTGCGTGTAATCTATGTAGGCCAGCTGCACGAAGGGGCCCACATGTTGCGTTTTCGTTTCTAAAAAAATTGTTTCTTCAGTTTTATATCCAATTTCAAATAACATATTTTTATTAATTGAAAAAATATCGGGTAATAAACCAAAGTAGGCGTTCTTGGTTTCAACTAAACTATCAATGGTGCCGTAGGTGCGATTTTGAACGGTCGACCCCACTTGAAACGGCACGGCGAAAGCCGCGTTGTTATATGTGCCTAGTAATCCACCCTTTCCAATGCCGGTTTCGTAACTAACAACCAAAGCGTACTGGTGAATATTTAATGGATCTTGCCCTGACGTCTGCGCCTGCAAGTAAACTCCACGTGAAGAACTGCTGGTCGCGACGTAAGGAATCCAGTACTGGGGCCAAAGGTACGAGCCCGATGCGTAGTCGTTTAAAGTATATTGAGTTGTTGGTAGCGCTACGTCTTTATAAGTATAGCGTTTTAAAATTTCATTTTCTACGATTGGTAGCGGTTTCGGATGCGGCTTAATGGCAACTTCGCTAACGTGAAAGCCATGACCCGTCATTACGGTGGCATACGCTTTATTTTTTTCCACATCTATGTCATAGCTCCAAATACCGGTGGCCACGTTTGTGACTGGCTCAACTTTTTTAAAATCGTTTGTGACGTAAATATTTTGTACTCCATTAGTTGAAGAAACAAAGTACAGCGACTGATTTCTTTTTCTTAAGAAGCGAATTTGGTCAACGGGCAATGCAATTTCAACTTCTTTTTTATCTAATTTTGTTATTCGATAAAGTTTTTGTTGGCCGGTGGCCTCGCGCTTCGTTACTAAAATTTCATCGTTCGACCAATTTAACGGCGATTCGTAGCGGGCTAGCAACCCTGAGTCTGCGAAGGTTTCTATTTTTTTATCTGCCAATTGTAAAACACTTACTTGCGTGTGGCCGCCGGCGGTCGAAATGAATGTAATTTCACGGCCATCTTCTGAAAATGAAGCATCACGCGCGCGCAGGCCTTTAGTTAAGGGCTCAGATTTTTGCGTTTCAATATTGTAAATATAAATGTCAGAAAATTTATATTTTGAATTAATCATATCCGCTTTGGTGTAGATTAATTTTTTTTCAGTCGGGTGAAAATCAAGGCTAGATAAGCCTTCTTTTGGTAGACCTTTTAATTTAACGTATTCCCCGTTAAAGTTCTTGATCACAATATGGGACTCGCCGTTATGTTGTTCGATATTTGCAATTAGTTGGTGCGCCCGAGAAATTTTTGGTGCAAAAGAGTTTTGACCGTTTTGTTCAATCGTCTTGAAGGGCGTAACTTCTTCGGTATGAATTTGCGAAAGTTGTTTTTTGGCGTTTTGATACACTTTATAAAGGGCTTTGTTATATTCAGTTTCATAATTGCTGCCAGTTATTTCTTCAACCGGAGTATTTATCGCGTATGGAGCGCGTCGCCCTTGTCGGCTAACGATCGTATCAACTGCCGAAATTTTATTTTCCGATAAGAAATGGCTCCAAAAAACTGATCCAAATAAGTAAGAGCGCGAACCATATGGCCAAGAAGGTAAGACCTCATTTGCCTGCGGAATCGTGTAATCAAAAAGTTTGCGGTCCATAACTAAGGCACGCAACGTAGAATCTTGGTACATTGAACGCGAGCGGCCGCGCGGCGAAAATTGGGTTTCCATCTCCACCGCCATGCCTTCTTTCCACCACAAAGGCATTAACATGTTGGGCGCAATGATATTTCCAAAGACTGGTTTTAAAAATCGGTAAAACCCCTCTGCCGGTTCAAATTGCAAAATATGAGTTAATTCGTGCGTAAGAAGTTCGCGACCCCATTCGCCAGCCTCTGACAAAGACTCATGATCACCAATTTGAACTGTATAAGCCATAATCAATGGGTAAGGAATTCGGGTCGCATATCCGTTTGAAATGTCTGTCGTGTCATTCACAACTAATACTAAGTGATTAGTTGTGAAGCTAAATACAGTGGCTAATTGGGCGTAGGCACGTTCTGCCACCTGTGCATAATACAGACCAAGGTCCTGCTGCTGAGCGGAAAAAACCACATCGAAGTGCTCAGTTTTTATGACCTTCCATTGTTCGGATGAAAAGCCAATTCGTTGGGCCCATGAAATAGAATTAAAAAAAACATTGATTAAAAAAAACACCGATAAGATTTTGGTTTTCATAGAGGATCATTGTGACGTGGCAATGAAAGTTTGACAACATCATACGATGCACTAAATTAAACTGTGAAACTTTTTAAAAACCATTTCTTGGAGGAAATATGAAAAAAATCGCCCTAGCACTTGTTGTATTGTCATTAGTCGCCGGATGTTCTAGTTGGAGAAAAAAGGGCGCTGACGGAGCGGGTGGCTCTGGTTCAAATGTTGTATCTGAAACTACGGGCGGTGGCGGTTCTGAAACTGTCGATGCGTCTCCAATGAATTTTAAAGCGACGGGTTCTGACAGCGGTTCAATTGAAGGATTACAAACCGTTCACTTTGATTACGATAAAGCCACTTTACCTGCAGCCGAAAAAGCAAAGTTACAGGGTAACGTTGATTGGATGAAAAAAAATTCGGGTTCAAAAATGTTAATTGAAGGTCACTGTGACCAACGCGGTTCAACGGAATATAACTTATCATTGGGCGAGCGTCGTGCGAATGCCGTGAAACAAATGATTGTGCAAATGGGCATTCCGGGAAATCGAATCTCAACGGTTAGTTTTGGTAAAGAAAAGTTAATCGCAAATGGTGATTCTGAATCAGAAATGGCTCAAAATCGTCGCGCGAACTTTGTGCCTTCAAAGTAAAGGATTGATGTGAACTGGCGGTTGAGTTTTGTAACCTTTGCGATTTTATTATTAGCAGGTTGCGTGACAACTCAAGCGCCCCTTGAAGAGTACACTCTAGCCGATGCCGCCATCAAGGCGGCCAAGTCCGTTCAAGCCGTTCGCTATTCCGCCGGCTACTGGCATCAAGCCGAAGAATTTTACCGGCAAGCGCGCATTCTTTATCGCGAACGCGAATACGAACAAGCAAAAGATTTATTTATACAAGCCCGTCAAGCCGCCGAAAAAGCCGAAAACTCGGCTCGGTTGCTACGACAAAAAAGTGGAGATATTTTATGAAGTTAAAATTGGCAATCATTCTATTGTTAGCGGTTTCATTTACAGCCTGTTTAAAAACACGGGCCGAAATGGGTGAAGAAGAACAGTCTCAAGTTTATCAAAGAAAAAATGTCGATAATCAAAAAGAGGCCGCAAAAAATTCACAAATTTCTTCAAAGGGCCAAGCCACCTCGACAGCAATTGACGAGCGTGATGATACAATCAGAACTTTGAATGGCCGAGTTGAAAGTTTAGAAAACCAAATTAATTCTTTGCAAAAAGAAAAGTCGGCCACGTCAGAACAAGAGACCCAAAGACTTCAGTTATTACAAGAAGCACTGGCAAAAATGGAAGCGCAAATTCATAAGCTTGAATCAGAGCAAGCCTTAAATAATATGGCCGCACCACGAGCAGAGCCCTCAGCGCCACCTACTAAAGCACATAAAATGAATAGCTCCGATAAGAACGCCGCCATCGAAAAAGGTTCTGCGGCTTCTGGCGGCGCAACTGGTCCTTACGATAACGCCCAAGATTTTTTCATGAAAAAAGAGTGGAAAAAAGCAATTCTGAATTACCAAAAATATGTTGATGAATCTCCAAAAGGTAAAAACGTAGCCGATGCAAAATATAAAATCGGAGTCTGCTTTCAAGAATTGGGAATGAAAGAAGAATCAATGGCGTTTTATGAAGAAGTCATTGCAAACTATGCTAAATCAGACGCGGGTAAAAAGTCTAAAATTCGTTTAGCGAAACTAAAAAAATAATTTGTGAAACCAATTGAATGCGTGCTGGCGGTAGAAACCAGTTGTGACGACACTTCCGTAGCCATTGTGAAAGATAGTGGCTATGTTGTGTGCCAAGTGTCAGCGCATCAAGATTTAGCGCACGCCCCCTACGGCGGAATTGTTCCTGAAATTGCCAGTCGCAATCATTCGGTCGCACTTTTGCCACTGATCACGCATGTTTTAGAAAAAGCGCAATTGAATTGGTCGCAAATTAATGGGTTAGCCGTGACGAATCGCCCTGGTTTGATTGGTTCTCTCATCGTTGGAATTATGACTATAAAAACAATTTCACAAGCCTACGACATTCCGTTAATTGGAGTTAATCATCTAGAGGGCCATTTGCTGGCGCCATTTTTAAAAGACGATCAGTACGCGCCGCCGCAAGTTTTTAATTATCCTTACTTAGCTTTGGCGGTCAGTGGAGGACACACCAGTCTTTACTGGGTTGCAGAGTTTGGTCAGTACACTGTTGTAGGCACCACCAAAGATGATGCCGCCGGTGAAGCCTTCGATAAATTCGCAAAGATGGCAGGCCTTGGTTATCCGGGTGGGGCTCAGGTTGACCGCTTCGCCCAAAATGGCAATACCGCGGCCTATGATTTTCCACGCAGTTTAGCAATCGAAGATAATTTAATGATGAGTTTCAGTGGACTTAAATCTTCAGCGCAAAGAATGTTAGAGAAGATGGGGCCCGAAGAGGTTTTAAAAAATCGTGGAGATTTGTGTGCTTCTTTTCAAGAAGCCATCGTCGATATCTTAGTAAAAAAAATGATTCGAGCTTCTGAACGGTTTAATTGCAAAAAAATTGTTTTAACGGGTGGGGTTAGCGCGAACACGCGATTGCGCGCGCAATTTCAAGCCGTAGCGCTGAAGCACAACTTTCAAGTTGTAATTCCGCCGCTCCGTTACTGCACTGATAATGCCGCGATGATTGCATACACGGGATTGTTAAAACTACAACGGGGCGAGAAGTCAGATTTAACTTTAGGACCTTCTTCGCAATCATTCGAAAACGATTTTAAATTCGATTTACAATAGGAGATTTTTTGACGGCCGCCGAACGCTTAGAAAAACGCATGAACGAAATTAGAATTTTTGCCAAGAAGTCACTGGGGCAAAACTTTTTAATTTCTGACGGTGTTATTACTAAAATTATTGCGGCCACTGAAAGCTTTCAAGCTGAAAAAATTGTAGAAATTGGCCCCGGTTGTGGAGCCTTAACCGATTTATTACGGGTAAAATATAAGGATATTATCTTAATCGAACTTGATCGAGACTTAATTGAGTTTTGGAAAAATGAAAACATGCAAGTTATCGCGGGCGATGCCTTACGAATCGATTGGAATTTTGCCAAAGGTCGTCTATTAGTAAGCAATCTACCGTATCAAATTTCATCTTCGATTGTCATTGATCGCAGCTTAGAAAAAGAAATGCTTATCGGAATGGTTTTAATGTTTCAAAAAGAAGTTGCGCAAAGAATACGTGCGAATTGTCAGACCGAACACTACGGTATGTTAAGCGTTATCGCGCAAGAGTTTTGGACTATGGAAACCGTGTGTGAAGCGGGTCCCCGCGATTTTAAACCGGCCCCTAAAATAGCAAGCCGCGTATTAAAATTCACGCCGCGCGAAAGCACCGTACAAGACCGCAAAAAATACCTTTCATTTGTCAAAGCTTGTTTCAAGCAGCGGCGCCGAGTGCTCAGTACAAATATTTCTTCATTAGATGAACATTTTGATCGCTCGCGTTTGCCAGCTTGGAGCCTTGAACACAAAAAGAGTGACAAAGTACGGGCCGAAGAGTTAAGTCCAACCGAGCTAAACTCGCTGTATCATTATTTAAAGGTTTAACGAATGTCGATTTTAATTATTCAAGAAAATAAAACGGCCCGGTATGATTATCATATCATCGAAACTTTCGAAGCTGGTTTAGTTTTAACGGGCAGCGAAGTGAAGGCCATTCGGGCCCGCACGATGCAGTTAAAAGACTCGTACGTATCGTTTAAGGGTAAAGAAGCTTTTTTACAGAATGCCCATATCAGCGAATATAAGGCCAGCAGTTACAACAATCATCACCCCGAACGGCTTAGAAAACTTCTCTTACATCAACATGAGCTGAATGCGATCTACGATTCACTTCGCGAGCAAGGGCTCACTTGCGTTCCTTTAAAAGTATATTTCAAAAAGGGTCGCGTGAAAGTTGAGATTGCTTTAGTTAAAGGTAAAAAGAATCACGATAAACGCGAAGCCATTAAGAAGCGCGACGTGGATAATCAACTTCGACGGGTGAAGCAGACTTCACGCTAGCCAATTGGGCCCGTTGCGGCTCAATTTCAGATGAGCGTTTGAGCGAGTATGGCTCTG
The DNA here is from genome assembly GCA_014378765.1 of Bdellovibrio sp. Lineage (GTDB taxonomy): Bacteria > Bdellovibrionota > Bdellovibrionia > Bdellovibrionales > Bdellovibrionaceae > Pseudobdellovibrio. Next base: position 25,703 of record JACMNA010000034.1, read on the forward strand.
ACGTAATAAATTTTTTCCAAATTAAAAAATTCCAAGTTCCTTGGGCGGCTAATGACCCTAAAATTAAAAAGGCGATCCATTTTTTTTCAAACTGAATATTATCTTGAAGATTAAAGTGCGCCGGCAAATTTTTTTCGATGATTGAATAGTTTTGATAAATCCAATAGATAACGGGCGAAAGTATAACCCCTTGCACAGCCAAACCCATGGCAACCATTTTAACTAGCTGCAGTGACATACTGTATTTAAAGCTCTCGTACTTTTTAATAAAAAAGTTCCATTGAGGTTTTCGTTTTCCGAAGTGATTACCAATTAACATGTCTTCTTTTCGGACATTTTTGTTTGTCATTTAACCGATTCTGATTAGAATAAGACCTATGAATAGTCGCATTTTTTTATTAGCCAGCACGATCGCTTTTATAATGTCTTGCCAATCAATGTCTACCAATTCGGACGGGAGCCCGACTAAAGACTTAGTCGATCCTAAATACAGTCTAGCGAAAGACCGTTCTGAATTTGAACAATTGCGCGAATCAATTCCTTCGAACACGCGTCGAGCCAACGACGAAAAAGCATTTACGGCTGAAATAATGGGTGCCGTTAAATACGAACCCGATGTGGTTCGTGATAAAATGAATCATTTAGTTCAAAAGAAGCGCGAATTATTTAATAAAGATATGACCAAGAAGCGCGAAGAATTCAACAAGAACGAACGAAAAAATCGCGAGCAGTTTACGAAACAACTTGAAGAAGAACGTAAAGACTTCTCGGGGCGTAAAGCCGACCGCGAAAAGCGTGCCTCTTTTTATGACGATCAAGATGAGAAACGACGAGAATTCTCGGCCGAACAAAAAGATAAACGCGAATCTTTTGAAGCTGATGTTCGCGAAGAACGTAAAAATTTCGAAGATTATCTTAAAGAAAAAAATGATGAGTTTCAGGTCGAGCTTAAACAGTATCGCCTGCGGTGGAATGAAAAAAATAAGACTGAATCTCAATAAAATGCAAGGGCCTTTCAGTGTATGAAGTATTGCTTTTTCTAATCGCAATTGTCGCCGGTTTTTTTGGGTCACTGCTTGGCATTGGTGGCGGAATGATTATTATTCCAGTTCTAACTTTGTGGCTTGAAATTGATATTCGTTATGCGATTCCGGCCAGCCTCATTTCAATTATTGCAACCTCTTCCGGAGCAGCCGCTAGTTTTCTGAAAGATCATCTGACGAATATCAAGGTGGCCGTATTACTTGAAGTAGGGACCGTATTTGGCGCGATCACCGGATTTTTATTAGTCAACGCGATACGGCCTTCAGTCAGTTACTTTTTATTTGCGGGGTTCCTAATTTTTTCAGCCTTGATGATGTTTAGAAAACGTGAAGAAAATTTAGCGGTCATCGACCACCCGTGGTCAATTCAGTTGGGCCTTGCGAATTCCATTCGAGATAAACAGGGGCAACCCATTCACTACAAAGTAGCAAAAGTTCGCCTGGGCTTAGTGCTTATGTACTTCGCCGGAATCTTATCGGCGCTGTTGGGTATCGGCAGTGGCGTTTTAAAAGTTTTAGCTATGGACGGCGCTATGAAATTGCCAATTAAGGTTTCTTCGGCTACTTCAAATTTTATGATTGGCGTAACGGCAGCGGCCAGTGCGGGCGCCTATTTCATTAAAGGCGACATTCACCCTCAAATTGTAGGCCCCGTGGCGATTGGAATAATTTTTGGTTCATGGGTTGGCGCACGGGCAATGATAAAAATGCATCCACAACTTATTCGTAAGTTATTTATAGCATTACTTGTTATCTTAGCCGTGCAAATGACCGTGAAAGGGCTGCGCACATGAATACAGAACTAATTGAGCTCGAGCTTTTTGTCGCGAAGCTATTACGCCGTGGGGTTCTGATTGCCGGTCTACTTATACTTGTTGGGTGGATGCTTCAGATCAGTTTTAAAGACAACGTCTTCACTAACTACCATGAATATCACGCGGCACCTTTGCTATTTACATTGCATGAGTTCGTCTCGCAGAAGGCCTACAGTAAGTTAATTGCGTATTTTGGTTTAGTCGTTCTCATTAGCTTACCAATATTAAGAGTCATTATGACTGGTATTATTTTTCTAAAACAAAAAAATTTTCGCATGGCAGGTTTGGTTGCTATTGTGCTAATTGGTTTAACAATAAGTTTATGTCTAGGTTTTGCGATCTAGTCGTCATCTTTGCGCCGGTGAATTCGATCAAGCTGCATCAGTAAAGTTTGTAACTCACTTAAAAGTTCAGCGGACGGGTCGATATATTTTAGCCCTAATTGCAATATACGAGATTCTTTAATGACCTTAATGTGCTTCGCCGTAGTTAAAATATTTGCATTGTCGAACTCATTCACTTTAATATGAATAACAACCTTGCTGTCTTGTTCGACGTTTAAATCGGCTGCATCTTTAATCGAAACTAAGCAGCCGCCTAAACTTAAATCACGCAACTCTGTCATTATATTCAAACTTCGACCATCAATCGTTTTTAGTTCGCACAAATAAGTCACGTTACTTGGAATATTAACTCTAAAATCATTTCTGCGTTGTAATTGAAATAGCTGGTTGGGGTACCCTAGCAGTAATTCGGCATCAGTTGCTTTCAACGTCGACTTAAAATAATATTTGTCATCCTTAATGTCGAAGCTACAAACGATTGGTTCAGCTTGATACTTTTTAAAATTAAATCGGTAAACTGAAAATTCACGATCACTTTTTTTAGAAAGCATTTTCGTTTTGTGATACGTGTCATTAACCTTCATAATTAAATTTGATTGGTTGCGCACAATAAATTCGAATGCTTCTTTTGCATTGCTTTCGCTAAGCTGATTAAAAAAAGATGGTTGGTTCATGAGGTTCCTTTTCGAATCCAGGTTACTTCATTTTTATTGTGATATAAATGAATAATGCGTGAGCCTTCAAACTTTTCAAATTTTTTAAGCATATCAAAATCACATTCACCCTTAAATTTGATTGTACAAACAAAATTTCGAACCCGTGAGTGTGTCTGCCAGAATTCGACCAGCTCAAGCAGTCGTTCGGGCGTACAAATAATATCGGAAAAAAGCCAAGTGATATCTGGGTAATCAGTTGGTTTGATTGTGAAAGCATCATGGGCTTCATATAAAATATTTTTTATGCCACTCACCTGAGGTTCAAGCGGAGCCTTATCAATTGAATAGACTTTAGCAACTTGTTCACTTAAGACCCAACTCCAGCCGCCCGGGCTTGATCCGAGGTCAATCGCAACATCTTCTTTTTTCAATTCAATATAGTTAAGCGCCAAAACTTCCCAAAGCTTAAGATAAGCTCGGTTCGGTGGGCTCGACTTATCTTCATTGAATTCATGCCACCCACCCGGAAACTGGCTAACCGGATGCGGACATATCAATAACGAGTCGTTTTCAAGTAGAGTCCAACTAAAATATTTAAAATCGAAAAGTGAAGGAACTTGGTATTCAATTCGTTTTAATTTTAATTCGCGCAAATCTTTTCGTAGACTGGTCGCCAGGGGGCTGTCAATCGCGGCATAATAATAGCCTCGGTTCTTTTGACCTTTAAGTATTTTCAATGCTTCATTCTTATTTTTAAAGGGAATTTTTTGCACTTGCGGCCACCAGTCTTGAGACCAAAGTGGTTTCTTGGCTAAAGGGGCCACAATAAAAAGTTTTGAATTTTTAAAAATAATTTCGGTTTTAGATAAAATGAGCTCGTGTTCGAGCTCATTTTCATATCGCAAAAATGGAATCAGTATGTCGCAATTAAGCGGCAATTTTTTGAGGAGTGGCTGGAGAAAGTAATCCACGTGAGTTTAACGCTGCAACGCATGCGTCCCAAAATTTTTCTTTAAGGTTAATTTCATTCGCATTAAATTTGGCTTTTGGATAAGTAGAATTATAGAAGTGATCACAGAACTGAGTCTCATTAGAACTTCTTAAAATTTTCATAAACATATTAAAGTGGATCTCGGTGAAAGTCTTATCGATCAGCATCTTTCGTAAGGCCGCTTCCGGCGTATGCGATAAAAATTCAAAGACTAGACTTGCGTCGTAATTGGTATTCATTGTTGGGTCCTCCATGAAGAACTTATCGGCCTTGACTAGACCCAACATGAATTAATTTTCAAATGCAAAACGTCTTACTTTGAAACACTTTTAAATCGCACAAGCAATTCTTTCGAACTGAAGGGCGCACCGTCGTCACGTAAAAACATGCGCAGGTTTTGCGAGCGATCATTAACGTAATCGTTTTCTTGTAGAATGCGATTAAATAAATTGTGCTTCGTTAAGTCAGCATTTGCGGGGTAAGTACTTGTATAAACGCGTTCTAAGTAACGCCCCGAGATTTCTAACTTGAATGAAAACGATTCTTTTAGCTTTGAGACCGGAATCAGTCGCATTAATAATGCAGCTCCTAGTTCTTTATAAAGATCTAGATTAGCAAGTTTGTCATAGCTTTCCATTCTTGTTTCAATCCGCTCATTTTTATTCAGAACTGTCGCTAAGTACAATGGGATATAATGCAACTCGTGCGAATAGGCCATTTTATAATTTCTGTCGACTAAATATTGAAGACGAGCACTTTTCTCGTTGGCTTCGGAAACGTCGCCCATTGGCCTAATGTCAATGTCGCCCATTTGATCCATTAGCAACTCTAATTCCGTTTTGATGTTGTGGTAAGTAATTGTTTTTAAATTCTCTAAGGCATCAGCGTTAAATGATAATGATTGGGTCACATGCGCATTTCGTAACTCTTCACCACTTAAGTTTTTAGCGTTAGGTATACTTAAAGTACTAGCGACTTCTTTTGGCAAAATTCTAGAAAGTCGATCTGCCAAAGCTTTTAAATCGCCTTGGGTCACATTAATATTGTCATTTAAAATGATGGTATGAAGACCAATGATATCATTCATTTCTTTACTGCCATCCTTGCTAACGATTATGCCTGAATTTCTTAATATTTTGCGGTTACCCTTCCAATTAAAGATTCGGCGCTTTCTTTCTTCGGTAAATGTTTTAACGAAATAATCTTGCTGGCCGTCTTTTATATCAAATAGGGTGATATTACTTTCGCTGGTACGATTTAATGCCGTAAATTTTACAAGGCGTAAAATATTTGTTCCTATTGAAAACGAATCTTGGCTGCTTTCATTTTGAATTTTAGCTAATCGAATAACGCGGCGGCTGGCCAAATCTTTATTTTCATCTGTAGCCGCTAAGTCATTGGCGGCTTCCAATTCTTTTTTAAGTTCAGCTAATAATTTGGCATTAGAAGTCGGAACACCAACCAATGATTTTACAATTTCTTTTACATTAAGTCGCTGACCAACCAATTGTTCGTAAGCTCGGGCTGCATCGGTATCGTTTAAATCAAAAATATAATCGAAGGTTAACGATTTCGCGTGGTTGTTACTTGCTTCAATTTCTAACGGATTGACTTTAAAAAGCCGATTAATGATTAGATGGGGAGTAATTAAAATTAATTCAAAACTGGCTTTAGCTCCCTTTTCACTTAAAGCAATCGCGCGTACGCGTACATGATTATTTTCCATCTTAAAAATTTGAACGTCCATTTCGCTAGATATAAAGGCCGAAATAATTGGAAGTGACTTTAAAGTTGTATCATCAACGACATCATCGATGCGATTGCCAATGGCGACGGTTAAAGGCGCGCGAAAAGCAAAATAATCACTGATTGCTAAGTTCTTTGCCCTTTCTGCTGTATTAGGAATTTTTGTATACGGATTATAAGGTAAGCGCTTGATGGCGCCCATGCGCGAATTAAACTGCTGAATGAATGTAACTTCTCTTTTAAAGTTACTTGTTATGGCCGCGCTTGATTTCGGAAAATAATCAGTATCAAAATCTAGGGACCAGATATCAATGCCACTATATAAATTGGCCACCGAAGGAACTGACTTGTTTTGATAACGTCCTTTAAGTGAGGTTCCGCTACCAAATTCGATTAACGGAATGCTAGCGCTCACATTTATTTTTGAGTCTTTCAATTTTTCAGTTATATACTTAAGCCAGGTCTCGCGCGCTTCAACTTCGGCTTTTTCATAATCGACTTCGGTATAACCAGCCGTCTGTTCAATACTGCTTTTAGTTGCTGCCGACGTCGTTTGCGTCCAGCCACGGCTTGCCGTTAATAATTGGATTAATGCGGTTGAAAGAATTAAAGACTTGTTCATATAAACACCTCAAGGTTCATATAAAGCAATGAAAAGGCCGTGCGAGATCAGCGACATTAGCTTTGAATCTTTATAACTGCACAAAGTGCCTAAATTTGTTTGACGTTTCAACATGAGATTTTTAGAGGAGATTGAAGTATTTACTGCTTAGAGAGTAGTAAAATATGTATAAACTTCACGTCAATTCGCGTGCTTAAAAAGTACTCACGGTTAAGGCCCAAGTTACGGTAATACTACCTTATTCTATCGGGGGATGATTCATGGATACACCAGTCACAAGCGAAGTTTCGCAAGCGGTTAGCGTCGATACCAGTCGCAATTCAGGTTCAAGCGCCTTTTCGCATTCAGAACAAAGAATATCGCAAGATTTATCATTAAAACAAATATCTCAAATTTTTTTAAATAATTGGCTGCTATTTATTTTATTGTTTTCTGTGCTTTCGGCCGCAGCCGTGGCCATTTACGCGTTGAAGGTTCCTTACTTGGGTCAAGCGACGATCGCGGTGAACGACACCCAAAATAGTTCGTTGCAATCTTTCGCTTCGCAATATTTCGGTTTAACGAAATCAGTGTCGGAAGGCAAAAAGAATAACTCGCCTCTTTTGAAAAATTCAGAATACTTAAAAACAACCGAGTTCTTTGAAAAATTATTAACTGATATTCAGGCGCGTGGCGAAAGCGGTACTTTGTCGATTGCCGAAAAGCAGGGTTACGAACAATTTAAAAATGCATATTTAGGTGCGCCTAATGATACTGAAACAAAACTGAAAACACTTTCAATGCTTGATGGAATGTCAAAGACAAAGCTTGCGTCTGATTACGACTTAAAAGTGGCATTTACGGCGCCCACGCGCGAGATGGCAACATTTTTAACGAACACGGCTTTACAGACAACGTTGGCCACTTTAAAGCAGAAAGAACTAACTGACATTGTAAAAATCGAAAAGTTTATCGGTGAACAACGAGCGATTGCCGAAAAAAACATGAATGATTATAATCATCAACTAGCTGAATTTCAAAACAAGCCTGAAAATTTAATCTCGTTAAGTTCCAAAGAAAAAGTGGGCGAGTATTTATCAGAATTAATGGTCCGAAAAAATGAACTTAAAATGAAAATAAGCGAGAATCAAAAAATTATTGCTTATCTGTCTCAAGGGCGTGGCGACCATCGTGAAAGCCAGCTGTATGGTAACGGCGGACGTATCGAAGCGCTCAAGCTAGAAAACCAAATGCACCAAAACCAACTAGCGAACATTCAATCGTCCGTTGACCGCGTCACGTCGATGGCCAAAGCTATACCGGTTGCCGGGCAAATCTTTGAAGATTTAAAAAGGAAATCTGATATCGAATTTCAAAAGTATAAAAGTTTAACGGAAGCGGCGGGTAAGGCGGAAGGACAAAAACTTTCAATTGAAAGCCGGTTTGAGGCTTTAGAAACGGCCCGTTACGAAAAAGTAGGGCCGCAAATTAGCTTAGCGATGCTATTACTAATTTCATTTGTGCTATCGCAAGTGTTGGGAAGCTTAATGATCTACGTGAATTTTATTTGGGATTACAATACAGTTACAGCCCAAGCGTCACGCAATGTTGTTATTTTAGATGGGCATAGTATCGATCCTCGAGTAATCATCGAGAATTCAAAGATCCGCTTTAGATTACGAGATACTGGTTTCGACGAAAATTCATCTGATTTGGATGACTCTCACAAACGCTTAACATTTAGAATTTTTAATAAGAAAAGCGCCAACGGCGAAGACTAATTTTTTCGCGCAAAAAAGAAGGGCCACGAGAAGTAACTAATATTACTTCTCATGGCCCAAACATATCATTTATATTGAATTTAAATATCTAAAAAACTAAGTAACCGGTTGACTATGCATCTTAGAAAATATTTGCATTCGAATCCAGCGCCAATATTTCGTCATATAGGCAATTAGTTTTTGGGGTCGATTATGGCAAACAAATCCATTAATAATTGCAAAGGCCTCTTTATCATTTTGAGTATTTCCGCCATCATTTTCCCAAACGTTAAGCTGCTTTGGCGTTGGACTTTTAGCTTGGCGTTGTAAGAACCGAGCGAATAAGGCATCGGGTGGTGCGGGCTTTTGTGTCTGACTCATAATTCCTCCCATCAGAAATTTTCTATTAATAAACTCTAATAAAGCAATGGGGATGCCATGCTAAAACGAATAAATTGCATTTAATAACCATTTAAAATCCATATTCTCGATTTTGGGGAATAATGCCTCTACTTAGACGACAATTCGTTTTGGTAATGAGTATCAAAGATTATCTTAAATGGTGACCGCAAAAGTTTTAGTTCCCTCAAGATCTATTTGATAACACAATTAAATTATTCAATGAAGCCCGATAAAGACCGCCCCTCATCTTGGAAAAAATACGATCCGAATTTCTGCACACAATGCCGTGCGAATTGTTGTTCGATGCCAGTTGAAATCAAAGTCGAAGATTTAATTAGATTGAAATTAACTACGCAAGATGAAGTCGATCATTCAGTTAAAAAATTAGCCAAGCGTCTCAAGAAAGAAGGTTTTATTTCCTCTTTCCGCGAGGGAACTTCGTTCTTCATGCTTGCGCAAAGGCCTGATGGCGATTGTTATTTTTTACATCCGCAAACTAGGCTTTGCACCGTGTATCAATTACGACCTGAAACCTGTCGAAATTTTCCGGCAGTTATGGGTACCAGGGTCGGTTATTGCCCAGCCGAAAAAAAGTAGATTTCTCATTCTAGATCACCTGTATTTCATTGTGCCTAAGACTGTATAACAAAAAATGTTAATTCGTGAATTCGTCTCATTTTGACTATGCCAAAACTATTGGATTCGTTGCCACGAATAAAAATTGGCGCTTGAAGTGCTCTTCTATTATGTAAGGAGATCATATGAAAACAACGCTCACTAGAACTGAAAAAACCATCGTCGGGGTTACTTTCATGGGCGTCGTCGTTTTTATGGGGTTATTTACACAAACTAATTTGATACCAAAATCGTTTATAGCATTTGATGCCGTTGGTTTTATTAATTATCAAATGGGACGCGCAAACGAAGGTTATTCTGAGTATTCACTGAAAGGCCGCGATGTTGACCATACGTATGAAGGCCTTGCGGCCAAAGCTGCTGCTGCGGTTAAACCGGTCTCAACGCAAGCTCAAATTGATGCTAAAAAGAAAGCCGATGAATTAAAAAAGAAAACTACAGTCGCGCAAAAAGCTAAGACCAAAACAAATGTTCCAGCCGCTCAAGTTAGGCCCATAGCTAAAAATCAAGTCACGGTCGCAAAAACACCTCAAGTTGATACGAATCCAAATAATACTCCACCTGTAAGCGCGCCTGAATATGCAAACCCAGTTGCCGTCGATACGGCGCCACCAGTACTTGCTCAGCCAGCCGTTGATAAAAATAAAAAATCGTTAGCGCAATGGCGGGCCGCAATTCAAGCAAGTCCGACGCGTGAAACTGTGACGTTTTTAATTGAAGCCTTACGTAAAAATCAAATATCGGCGACTGATTATCAGACTTTAACTCAAGAGTTAATTAATCAACCCGATGAAAAGATGAAGGGTTTAGGAATTATGGCGGCCCGAGCGAATCCGTCTTATATTAGCTTTGCCCAGTTAATGCGAATGCCTGCGACCGAACTAACTCCGGCAATGAAGTCTTACTATGATCAAGCTTTAGGTGCGTACATGCAGCCTCAGAATATTGCGTACTTAAATCAGGCCTTAATGACGAATGATAAAAACTTTGTCGGTAAGACACTGGTGCTGTTGAACTCAAACCTACCAAAAATTAATCAGGGTGATTATTCAAATGTGGTTGATTCAAGAAATTTACGTGGCGTAGAAAAGTCTGATTTTTCGGTGGTTCAGTTTAAAGGATTATTGCCAGCGCTCAATTTAATCGTATCGGCCGAAGATCCTCAGTTGTCACCGATGGCGCAACAAGCTTCAAGTTACATCGAGTTGAATAACCAAACTACGATTGTTTCGCAAAACAATTAAGTCTTTGATTTTTCGATGATTGAGGTGGTGGAGCGCCCCTCAATAAATTGTAGCGATTTAACGTGTCCGCCGTATGATAATACAAAATCGCTTCCTACAATTTGTTCAATTTTCCAGTCGCCACCCTTTACTAAAAAATCAGGTTTTATAGACTTAATTAAATTAAGCGGGGTGTCTTCGCTGAATAGAATCGTATGATCAACCGCTTTTAGTGATGCCAAAATTTCGGCGCGGTCGTTTTCATTTTGAATGGGGCGAGTAGGGCCTTTTAGTTTCTGCACGGACGCATCGGTATTAACCCCCACGATCAGCACGTCAGCTTCGGCCCGTGCCTGCTGTAAATATCTAACGTGACCAATGTGCAATAAATCAAAACAGCCATTGGTAAAAACAATTTTTTTATTTTGCTTACGATATTCAGAGATCACGCTTTGTAAGTTGTTTTGATTTAAAACACCATTTGTAGCTGCAGCCATATCGATCTAGGCGTTCGGTTTTTTAAATAAAGATACTCCGGCAATTTGCCCGGCCATATCTTTATTAAATAGATAAGATAAAATTGGCAATACGATAAATCCGGTCGCCATGACTATTAAGGTGCGTAAAGCTACGCGTGGTGTGTAATTCGCTTTATCTTTTTCATTCGCTGAACCACATGTTTGTTCAAAGGCCCATTCGCCGGCGGTGGCGCCCATAAATACGCGATTGACCACCATGTAAATAAAAGTCACCGACATAAACAATGCGAAAGTTGCTAAATAAACTGAATTCGAAGTTAGTGGATGAGTTAAATTTTTAAATAAATCAACTTTGGTAATCAGTAACATAAAAATTAAACACATGATGAACGCGGCTGTAATTAACATCGCATCTAAAGTTGCCGCAAAAAAGTGTGGCTTTGATTTTTTGTATTCGCCCTTTAGACGAGTTGATTCACTAACAAAATCAAGCTGGCGCTTATGGTTTAAATTTTTTAAAATTTCATTAACCGCGGTTTGAGCTTTGGCGATTGAATCGTCTTCTATGGTTGGCACTTGAAAAGAATTCTTTTTAGTTTCCGTACGAGCTTCTGTACGTGCCTCAGGGCGCGGTAATGGCGATTGAAAAGTACCTGTCGCGACACTGGTTACTGAATTCTTCATTGTAGCCATTGGCGCAATTGAAGAATTTGTTTTTGGCATCGCGGCCGTTGGCATTTTAGCCGACAAAGTCCCCGCATTTTGCGCTAACGATGTGCTAGTAACTTGTTTTTTTTGATTGCGATGAAAGCCTAAGCCTTCATTAATAGGGCGAAATTCAAATTCTTCAAAAGGGTCATTAGCACCTGAATTGATATTATTATTATTTCCGCTGTTGGCTCCTGCCATAGCACCCCCTATTTAAGTAACTCGAATTCATACTTTAGGACGGAGACTAAAGTCAGGCAAGCCGTTTCAACCCTTAAAACTTGGCTGCCAAGGGTCACTGGATCAAGGCCTAGTTGGCGCATTTCGACCACTTCACTTTCAGAAAAACCGCCTTCAGAACCGACAATAATCCAAATATCTTGAGGGGTTATCGTTAGCGCCTTCTTTTTAGCCGCCAAATGATCGTGAATATTTAAAACTCCTGCGCCCTCATATGCAAATAGACACCAGCTTTCGTTGTTTGGGTTAATAAAAGCTGCGCGTCCAGACCAATCGATGGGTTCATGAATTTTTAATAATTCACCGCGCCCGCATTGCTGGGTTGCCGAGATTACAATTTTTTGCCAACGCTCTTGTTTGCCCGACGGTAGGTTACTGGCTTTACGAATAAAACTGTAATCGGAATAAAACGGCAAAATCGAAGTCACGCCCATTTCAACGGCGCGCTCGATGATTGAATCCATTACTGGAAAACGGGGAATAGAAAGAGCTAGGTGAATATGCGGCCTTGGAAGTTGTGGAATTGTACGCTCTTCGATCACTTTGGCGCGCGCTTGTTTTTTTTCGCGCGTGGTGACTTCAACCAGATAAGCTTTTGAATCTTCGGTTAAGACCTCAAAGTGATGACCGACTTCTTGCCGGCAAACATCAAAAATATGGTGAAAAAGTTCGTCTTTGAAAACGACCACTGCTTCGGCGCCGTCGGTTGATTGAATTTGTGATTTTTGAATCCAGTAGCGTCGCATTAGGTTTTTTGCACCCAGTAACCAACCCATTCATCTTTTTGAATGCGTTTAATTACCTTCAGTGGGTTTTTCTCGATAAACTTTTCGAAAAATAAATTATCGCGTTCTTGCAATATACCCGTTAGGAATAAATGGCCTTCTGGTTTTAAAACCCGCAGTAAATCTTTTTGTAAACGAATCAGCACACCGTCAATTATATTTGCTACTACGACATCGTATGTTCCGCGGATTTCGTCTAACTGCAATTCGGTAATATCAATATTATGTGTTTGATTAAGCTCACAATTTTCGCGCGCTTTTCTTCTTGCTTGTTCATCAATTTCTACACCAGTAATCATTCCATACTGTAGGCGTTCAGCTAAAACCGCTAAGATTGCGGTACCAGTGCCTACATCTAAAACTGTCCACTGCGCGATATCGCCGGCGTGTTCAATTGATAACTTATGAATAAAGTAAGAGGCCATCTTTGTAGTTGCGTGCGTACCCGTGCCGAAAGCCATGCCCGGATCAATTTTAACTTCGTGCACGGCTTCAGGGGGTTTTTCAAGCCACGAAGGAACCACCCAAGTTGTGCCGACTAACTTAAAAGGCACAAAGCCTTTTTTCCATTCTGATAACCAATCCTTACTTTCTTCTTCTGAAGTCGACTGATGAATATTTGGAAACGACTCACGCAATTTCGAAAAAAAAACGTCTTCAGGTTTTTTATCAAAAAAAACATCAAGCTCTAAAAATTGTCGTGGAACTAAAGAGGGATCATAAGTTAAATCGGGCTGCGTAAAGCTAAGAACTTCGCTGAGGCCTAAGGCGCCGTTGGCAAAGCAATACGTCGTGATATCGGGTTCATGGGCACGTTGTACTTGCGATAATCGAATTCGAAAATAAGTCTCACTCATTCATTTAGATATGCCAGAAGTTGCGATGTCTGGCATTAAATTTCTGGCATGGGTTGCGGAGCTAACGCTCGGGGCGTAGCGGGCTCGCGTTTAGTTTCACTGGGGGCAATGGGAGCAACTGGAGTTTTTACATCTTCAGTGATTTCAATCTGTACCGAGGCGGTCTGAGTTACTTCAGTGGGTTTCACGTCTGGCGATATGGGTTCGATGGCCGTTACTTTTCGTTTAACGGGCTTAGCGTTGTCGGTAAAAGCACCGGTTAAATCAATGCGGTCGCCACTCATCATGCCGATTTGTTCAAGCATCGGAAAATCATCACGACTTTGCAATTTATATTCGCGACCAACGGCCACTTTGCCTTCAACGTGAATAATTCGTAATTGACCAACCACCGTTTCAAAATCTCCTACCGATTTAGTAGATTGATCTTTAACAAAGATTTTTCGCTTCACTAATACAACAAGATTTTTTTTCAACCCGGCGCCCTCGCCCGCGTTTAAATAGAAATCTTTATAGATAAGGTCTTCATCCGACAGAGTGATGTTGCGCCGAACATCTACAATCGAAATTTCTTCGGCCGTGGCGCAGATTTGAACGATCAATAATATAAAGAATATAAATAATGCATTCGTTTTCATGCTAATCAGATCGGCTTATTATGAGATTTCAATAAGCCTAGGTTTTAACTATTCGTTCAATTTTTTATTTAATTTTTTGCGTGAGACTTCGTCGACTGGCTTTTTTGTCGACTTTGGTCGGTAATCTCGCTTACCAATCGCTTCGTCTGGCAGGTCTGGTATGAAGACCCGATCGGCGGCGGCTTCATTTAAGAAAACCATTTCGCCGCGCTCTAACTGGCCAATCCGTAATTTGCCAATCGCTACGCGGTGGAGTTTAATGACGTCAAAACCAATCTTTTTAAACATCTCGCGCACTTGGTGATTTTTACCTTCGGTGATAATGATTTTATACCAATCATTTTTATCAGAGGTTTTTTGCGTTTTGGTCTTAGCCATTTTTAATTTTTCAACGTGCTTAGCTTTAACTCGTCCGCCCGGAATTGAAACGCCGGTTAAAAGTTTTTTTATTTGGTAGGGTTGCGGCTGACCTTCAAGTTTCACGTGATAAGTCTTAGTAACTTCTTTTTTTGGGTGCATTACTTTTTGCGCGTAATCACCGTCATTAGTTAAAATTAATAAGCCTTCACTGTCCCAATCAAGGCGACCGATCGGGTAGACCCGTCCGGGAATTTCTCCCATAAAATCGGCCACCGTCATGCGGCCTAATGGATCATTCATCGAGGTGATCACGTTTTTAGGTTTGTTAAACATGATGTAAATGTTTTCCATTTTTGTTTTCAATGGCTTACCGTCGACGCTAATTTTATCGATATTTGGATTTACTTTAATTCCAAGCTCGTAAACTTTTTTTCCGTTGACGACAACTTGGCCTTCTTCAATTAATTTATCGGCACCACGGCGTGAAGCGATCCCACGTTCGGCTAATAGCTTGTTCAAGCGAACAAGTTTTGGGGTTATCATTTCAGGGCCTCCTGCATTTTAGGCTTGAGTTCATTCCACTCTAGAAATTGAGTGAAAGTCAGATTTTTTATTGGAGAACCCGTTTTATTGATAAACTGCACGGTTGGCAAGCCTTGCACCTGGTATTTTTTCAGAATCGTCTGAATCTCGGGCGTATCTTCGGTGGCATCTAGCTTAATCAATTTGAAGTTTTCCGAGAGTTCTAAAAATTCAGGGTTTGAGTATGTTTTCTCTTCCAGCTCGTGGCAAGCTCCACACCAATCAGCGTAAAAATCTAAAAGCACGGGCTTCTGTTCAGAGACGGCACTCTGTAGCGCAGTATCTGAATAAGGTATCCAAACCACTTGTTGCTGACCTGATCGATTTGAGGCGCCCTCGACACCAACTTGCTGAAATGCAGGAGATAAGTACTGAGGTCTAACAAAACTAAGCAATAAAACCGTCGTCGAAAAAATAAAAAGCGTTAGCATTAAGCTTTGCTTTAAATAATTTTTACTACCAAAGTTAAACGCTCCCTTCCATATTGAAAGCGCCACAAAACTAGCGGCGATAAGAGCAATCCACCAACGATGCGATATTAAAAATTGGCTGTAGTAAAGGGCTGCGAACCACATGCCGGCACCCAAAATAAATTTAACCAAATTCATCCACGCGCCTGACTTAGGTAAAAGATGCAAAGCGTGACTGAATAGCCCGATGACAATAAAAATCATTCCTAGGCCCATGGCGAAAGTAAATAATAAGCCGAAGCCTAAAAAAACATTGCGAGTGGTAGATACAAAACTAAGTATGGAAACTAAGACGGGCCCCACGCACGGGCTAGCGACAACCCCCGCCACAAGTCCCATCACGAATGCGCCACCTAAACCATGACTTTTTCCAGAGCCAAAGCGATTTCTAATAAAAGCAGGTACTTGAATTTCAAAGGCGCCCCACATGCTAAACGCCATTAAGATAAAAAGTAAGCATAAAGCGAAAACGACAAATTTATTTGTTAATGCCGATCCAAAAAGACTTCCGGTCAATGCTGCCGCAACGCCTAACAAAGAATACGTTATCGCAATTCCAAAAACATAAGCCACCGCACGTGAAAAATTATGAAAACGATTTCCGTGGTTAGCATGATAGCCCAATATTGAAATGGTAATGGGCAGCATCGGAAAAATACAAGGGGTAAAGCTGGTTAAAACCCCGGCGAAGAAAACCAATAAGAAAGCTAAGAAAATATTACTTTCTAAAGAGTATTTTAAGTTGTCGAAAAAAGAAAAGCTGAATAGCGACTTTTCATTTGTTTCAACTGGCGCCGCCGCATTGAATTGAGTACGCACTCCAACCGGAACTTCCACCAAAATATTCTTTGGTAAATAACAAACGCTTTCGCTGCAAATTTGGTGTCGCAAGTTAAAAGTAACTTTGCTAAGGCCAGCCGGTATTTGTTCCGAGCCTTCGACAACGATTGTTATATTACCAACGCTGGTAAACCCTTTGCGAACTTTCTTAGTGAACTTATCGAAGAACTCAATTTCGGGTTTCACTTGAATTTGACTAGCTTTAAAACCTGCTGGTTCTAGATCGATAACTTTAAACTGATCTGTATAGGCATGAAAATGAGGAGGTAGTGCAACC
This sequence comes from Bdellovibrio sp., assembly GCA_014378765.1. Taxonomy (GTDB): domain Bacteria; phylum Bdellovibrionota; class Bdellovibrionia; order Bdellovibrionales; family Bdellovibrionaceae; genus Pseudobdellovibrio. Next base: position 42,156 of record JACMNA010000034.1, read on the forward strand.
TGCAAATGCACTTCATGAATTTGGCTGGGCTCCCAATTTGTTATCGAACTAACTGATTGAATTTGTATAGTTTGCAGCGGCGCCTGATTATTTTGGGCCCAAGCAGCGGGTGTCGCTAACATGAAAAGTATAACTAGAAATGAACTCATACATAAGCCTACCAATATTATCTTAAGCGGGCAAAGAAAGTTCAGGCCAGTAGGACTAAAACTGTGCCATTTTTAGACTGATTCGAGCAACTTACGTTTAAGGATTTTACCTGAATCGCCTTTAGGCAGTTCTTTCAACATGGTAAAGTATTTTGGATTTTTAAATTTAGCTAAGTTTTCGGCGCAATGGGCACGGATAGCTGTTTCATCAAACGAATTATTTTTAGTAACGATGTAGGCGTGACCGACTTCACCCCATTGTTCGTCTTTAACGCCAATCACGGCCGCCTCTTGAACCCAGTCGAGTTGTTGTAAAACTTGTTCGATCTCGGCAGGATAAACATTTTCGCCGCCTGATTTGTACATATCTTTTTTACGGCCAACGACATAAAAATAATTTTCATCATCGAAATAAACTAAATCACCGGTTTTTAACCAGCCTTCATGAAAGGTTTCGGCCGTGGCTAGTGGGTTTTTCCAGTAGCCCGTCATGGCCATTGGACCCTTTAGCCAAAGCTCGCCAATTTCATTTGGGCCCATTGCTTTTTGTTTTTCATCAGTGACTCGCACATCAACGTAAAAATTTGGAAAGCCAATTGAACCCATCTTACGAATTGAGTCACTTTCGTTCAGTGAAAAAACATTAGGGCCAAACTCTGTCAGGCCATATCCTTGGCGAATAGGAATATTCTTTTTCTGCCAAGTTTGAATATGTTCGATGGGCATCGGTTCGCCCCCAACAATTGCATAACGCAGACAAGTTAAATCAGTCTCGTTGAAATGCGGCGACCGGGCCATCA
>JACMNA010000035.1 GCA_014378765.1 Bdellovibrio sp.
ATCTGCGCAAGCCCAAGATTTCGCGCGCTTTCAAGGATTCTTGCGCGTAACTCCGCAAATGTGGAAGTCGATGACGACCGAAGCTCGCGCCCAATACATAATTTCAATGCGTTTGATGTGGGAAGACGCCAACCGGGTGTTGAAACCAGCTCCAAAAAAGTCAGTGAAGAATTCTTTTGAAAAATTAAATCTAATAGTGGGCGAAAAAGCACAAGCGGCCGCAAAAAAAGGTTCAAATAAGTCAGCTGGAACCGTTCGCGCTGATAATCCTCAAGCAATTTTAAATGATGGTAAGTCTACATCTGGCCCTCGAAGTTTTATTAGGCAAGAATGTATGGTAGCTGGTTATGTCGGTACCTACGATGAAGTTCAGAAGCCAGGATCTAAGGCGAACGAACGATTAAAAACAATTGCGTGCTCGGTCGATAGTGCGCTTGCTAAAATTAAGGAGCGAAAAGATCCTGATTTTGTTCTTAATGCGACTCAAAATTGTCAAGCTCGGCATGATTCTCGGCACGTAGCCTGTAATCCCTTAATTTACGGAATGCCTAAAAATGGCGGGCCCGCTTGTATATCTAAGGATGAACCAGCATTTCAAACGGCAATGGATTTTCCTAATGTAAATGGTGATAAAACTTGTGACGGTAATAGCCGTTTAACAACGCAAAAAGCGTACGAAGAATTAAAAGACGTTTCGGGGAAATCGCTAGAGCAGCGTAACGCCATTATTGAAAAATACCAAAAAGCAGAGGGTTACAAATTAAGTGAAGATTACATCGATGGTATTTTTAAATCACAAAATAAAGACATGAAATCTTTATTGAACGGAAAATGGACTAAAGAAACTGATAAGATGCTCATCGATATTCAAGCTACATTTGAAAAGAATATCACCGAAGCCATGCGAATTTGCGAAGCGCAACCTAAGGACGGCCCTGATAAAAATCAACAAGTGGCTTGTGACCAATTGCACCGTCGCTGGTTATTTACCGAAAAATTTATTGCTGAATATCGAACTAAAGCGTGTTCGTCAGAAACAACTTACATTGGTAAGTATGATTCTGCAGAATTGATTACTAACTCAACTAAGACTGCAAATAATAAGAAAGAGACTTCGGATGGTACCGGACTTTGTAAATGTAATAAGTCTGATAATTTAGTTGCGTTCGGTAAATCGTGTTCAGGTAGCGAAGACATATACCCAATCGCGTGTACAACAAATGCTGAATTCGTGCCTGGATCCAAAACTGAGTGCCGATGTACTTATGATCACGCGCAAGTATTCCCAATCGGAGCGTACAAATGTCCACCGGCGCCAACGCCGGCAACCGTCGGTAGAGATTGCGCGAAAGAATTTCCGGGCGCTAATGGTTACAGAAAAGAAGACTGTATATGTAATTTAACGACGCAGACTCCGACCAAAGTTATCAGAGGTTCGCCAGGAAATGCGGAAGTTGGCGATGTTCAACAAGGTGCTGATCTTTGGACTTGTGAAAAAAGTGCAACGAATTTTAAGCCGTGGATCATTGGTGCGCTTGTGGTTGGTGGTCTAGCTTGGTTGTTTTCTAGATCTAAGAAAGAAAATCCTCCGGTTGTTCCAGTTATTCCGCCGCCGGTGAGTCCTATCCCATCTTGTGCTCCGCAATCAGGAATACCTCCAAATTGTTTTTGCCCACTGACGGCGTCAGATAAGTGTACCGCGGGCCAAAACGTAACTAAAAGCACTTGTAAATGTGAAGGTCCTCCTAAGCCAGTTCCGCCAACAAATCCACCAACTCCGCCACCTATTGTAAATTGCGATAATGGTAAGCCAGCACCTAAAAACGAACGTAAGAATTGCTTGCCTTGTTGGGATGGAACGCCGGAGCAGAAGCCGACTCCGCAACGACCGGATGGTTGCCCACCTAAAACTGAAACTAAACCGAATCCGACGAAACCGCCTCCAAGTGATTCGGGCGGCGTGAAGTAATTATTTAAAAGAGGTTATGAGTGATGAAGATTGATTTGTTAAAATTATCAAAGTGGATTTCGACTTGGACCGCGGCCGCGACCATGGTGATTTCACCGGTGGCCATGGGTAAAGAAGTCGAAACAAGTTCGATGCAACGGATGCAAACTTTGATGCAAGTGACCGGTTTGAATCAATCGATGACCTTTGGTGAATTTTACGCGAAAAATAAAGATATGTATCCGCCGCGGATTCAAAAAATAATTGAACCGCTGGCGATTAAATTTAAAAATACGCGGATGCCGCAAGTTGAGTTGGTCAGTTCGAAGGCGACGGATGGAACAGAAATTCCAACTTTGCGGGTAAGTGATAACGGCCAGCTTTTTAATTTGCAGTATTTTGGTGAAGATGAAAAATTTCTTAAATTCCAAAACACAAACTTAACCAAAGTCGACGTAATTAATTTTGACGACATGGTGGTTAAGGTTTTAGCGGGTGATGAAAAAATGCGGAAGGGGCTTGACCCAAAGTGGGCCCCAATTAAATATGCGCCTTCAAACCGTGGGTTTAACTTTGCCAAATACCCTGACATGAATGAACGCGACTGGAATCAGATGTCAGACTTTGACCGAGCCGCGTATATTGTAAATATGCGTTTGTTATGGTTAGACGCGCAAAAAGTTATCAGTGCGAAAGCCAAAACTAGCGGAAAACAAAAAAAGACTTCAAAAAACTACTTTGATAAAAATGAAAAGTTTTTCGAAATGCTTTTTGGTAGTGATGCTGTAGCGGGGGCCCCTAAGTCTTCGTCTTCTCGTGCCGCTAAACCTGCAACTAGAGCCCAGGCTGAAGCGAGGCCCGCGGCTACAACTAGCGATGACCGAACGTGTATCGTGGCCGGCTATGTTGCCCGTTATAATAAAAAAGAATACGGCGAAGTTTGCGATCATAACTTGATTGCCGACAGATACAAAACCGCTGA
>JACMNA010000036.1 GCA_014378765.1 Bdellovibrio sp.
CCTATCTCGCCTACAACTAAAAATGCAATGGCATCAATATTGTTGGCGTAGTGGCGCTCTTTTTTAATTTTGTTTTTACTTTTATATTTTTCTAGATAGTTAAATGTCATCATATCAGATTCGTTATAATCAATGAGCGTTTCTGAGGTAAAAATTTCATTTAACGCGCGCTTCTTCCACGCCGTCGGACCATATAAATGGTAGCGCTCGGGTTTTAGTATTTTTGAATCCATTTCACGCGTAACTTGGTGATGTTCTAAAATTGCAAAATCTGCCAACCCAGTTTTTAATTTTTCGACGCCGTTATGAGCATCTGACAGATCAAAACGAAACCGCATTAGCGGAAATTTTTTTTTGAATGGTAATAAGTTGGGAATGACCCGAGAACGCATGATGCTTGATGGTCCCGTGATGCTAACTTCGATGATGGTATCTTTTGCTGCCCTATGTATACGAGATAGGGCCATTCCCTCAATTTCCAAAGAACTTTTAACGTACTGAAGCAAGGCTTCGCCTTCAGCGGTTAACTTCATGCCTTTTCTAGATCGAATGAAAAGCGTCGTTTTTAACTGCTTCTCTAGCGAACGTATTCTTTGGGTCACACCAGTCTGCGTAATTCCAAGAATGTACGAAGCATCTTGGACGGTGCCCTTACGAACGACCGCCCAAAATGCCTCTAGGATGGGGCTGAGTAAACTCATTTAGAATCATAGATAAATGAAATCTATGAATTATACAAAGGTTATTAATTTTGTGACTTGCACAGCATTAGAGTTATCAACACCCGTTGTGTGGGAAACTACGAACAAAAAAATTACTAACAGCTTGAGTACTACTTTGCGCATCGTCGCCTAATTGGAGCCTTGGTATGTGGATAAGAATGAGGAAAAGTTACGATCCTACCACGCCCAAAGTCGGGGAAGAGTCTGGATTATCGAAAATAAACCAAGTTAAGACTTATTTTTCACTATAAAAAAGTTGAAAATAGATAAGTGAAAAGCGTCATAAACCTATCTGTATTAGTTATTTTATATTTGTCCGGTATGAGCGCTCATGCTTATAAATTGATTTCTGACTCAGCAACTGTAGCAGATAAAAGCATTCGTGAGCTCGATTTGTATTTTGCGCAAAATGGATATGATATATATAAAAATCTACCTAATGCTAGTTTCATGCCTGAAATGGATCGAATTTACACGAAAAATAAATTTAAAGAAAAAATATTTTTTAAGATTGGCATCTATGTCGATGAAAAAAATTATAACAAAATTCATGCATTTCAGAATGGATATCTTTCGAATTTAATTATAAATGGCAAATCTAACGTACTTTTCTTTACGGGCTATGATGCTGATCAAGTAACTACTCTAAAAAGCAATTTGAATTCGGTTTTTCGCGCCCGCTCTACATGGTCATTTCTTTTTCTTCCCAGAGCAGAAGCTTCAGATCGGATTTGCGAAGATCAAAAAGGAAGAAGCGCTCAACAAGGACCTGACTACGGTTTAGTGCGTACCTTAGTTAGTATTAAAAATGGGCTACGAGATGGTGCTTGGAATGCTACGGGAGGCGCTGCGGAGTCGTTGGTAAAAACAGGTTTGAAGATTCAACAGAATAGAAATGACTCTGTTGTTACGGTTACTAAATTTCTTTATTGTAATACGCCACTTACTATTGAAAACCACTTAGTTAAATGCCAAGAGTGGAGTGACCGAATATTCTCATCATCTGAAAGAGAATTTACCGACTTCGTAAGGTCTATTTTAAACGTAAGTAAATTATTTTCTGAAGCATGGCCAGAATACAACAAGTTAGACTCAAACCAAAAGACCCAGTTTGGTGTAGAATTCTTTTCAACTATAGGCTTTTCCGGTGCAATTGCATTAGGAACCGGAGGCATGAATAGTTCGGCTTCTGCGCTACAAATATACAAAATAGCCGCAAAAATAAAGCTGGTAAATGCGCGCTATCCTCCCGCATTCATTGCTCAACTTCAATCACCCGTTAAGCCTGAAGCCGTATTGGAAGCTCTGACTAAGATTGATCCTAAGAAGGCACGTCTACTTTCAGGCGCTGGCGTAGAGTTTTTAGAGGCCAGTGAAGTTACGTTTAAAAAAATGTTACCATTTGAAGATACACGAACAGCATTCGATTTATTCAAAAGACTGTCGGATCGAATAAAAGTAAATCCAAACATAGTTACAAGCCTAAATACGCAAGATAAGATTTTACTTAATACATTCTTAGGGCGCGAACAAAAAGAAATTTCAGCGCTAATAAATAAATTTGGGTCAGATTATGCTAAAGCGAAAGAAACAGAAGAAAAACTTTTTGCGGCCTTTAATTCTCGTCTAGAAGAGTCTAAAAAAATTATTAAGAACTCAGGATTGTCGGTCGCAGAAAAGCAAAAAGTTGCAGCTTACTTTGCGTTGCAATCATGCAGAGGGATTTCGAATTCAGTCGAATCAAGTGAAGAAACCAAGCAAAGCAATGGCAGAATAATTACGGTTCAATAACTAACGAATCTCAACGACATCCGCTAAATCAAAACGAACCTTTTTAATATGTTGGTATTTATCATCAGCCGCGCGGTAGCCAAAAGCGATGGCCGCTAATGTCTTAAATCCGGTGCCTTCTAATTTCAAAACTTCGTCGTAGCCAATGGGGTCAAGGCCCTCCATCGGTAAAGAATCAATTTCCATTAAGGCGGCCGTGATTAAAAATGAACCCATGGCTAAGTAAGTTTGGCGCTGCGCCCACCAGTTAATAACTTCAGATCGTGCGCCGTTTACGAGGTCGCCCATGATTGAGGTTTTTAGTCGCGCTAAGCTGGCAACTTCGACTTCGCGTACTTTGGCAGTCTGTTGCATGTGTCGGTCGATAAAGGGTTCATCCATTTTTTCTTTATACGTCAGCACGACCAAATGTGAAGCTTCAACGACGGGGCTTTGGTTCCACGAAAGCGGTAAAAGTTTTTTTCTGATTTCGGGGTTTTGTATAACGATAAATTTCCAAGGTTGTAATCCGTATGAAGATGCCGATAAACGCATTGATTCTAATAAAATATTTAAATCGGCTTCGTTTATTTTCTTGGTGGGATCAAATTTTTTACAAGCGTAGCGCCAGTTCAATTGTCGGTGAATAACTTCGTTAGCAACTTTTGACATGACGCGATCCTTACTTATTATTTTGTCTCGGTCGTAAAGGCCGACGAAACAAATAGAGATTGATTGTAACTTGAATTATTTTCAACTTTAAAGCCAGCGACGCGCCAATAATATTTGTGACCCGCTTCTAAGTTTGAAACTTCGAAAGAGTTACCCGTTACAAACTTTTCGTTTGTAACCAGCCATTTAAAGTTAGGATCCGTCGCCACTTGTAAAACGTAAGAAGTTGCGTTTTCAGCGGCTGACCATTCAAGCTTAACGTTTGGGGCTTTTATTTCAGCCAAAAATTTTGGAGAAACAATTTTAACTGTTCCGGGGCGCGCGACTTGTTCGACACTTTTTTGCTTCTCCGGAAATAATGAGTTCATGCGCTCAGACAATTTGCTGTGGTGGCTGTTGGCCTCGCCTTGCAACCCCGGATGCGCGTTACCGTTTGTGACCGTGCACTCTTCGGTGCTTTGTCCGGTGCAAGTTGGCGGAGCTTCGGCGAAAGATTTAACTGAAAAACTAAGGGCTAAAATTAATACAAATGCCATTGATGTAAACTTCATAAATTCTCCTTGCAAGTGATCTCTTATTTTTAAATCCGCATTGACTATCTTTCAAGTTGTTTCCTGCGTGATCCTTTGCTAGAAGTTGCGGCAGGGGTTTTACAGGTAATCGCCGCTTGGTGCAAATCAAGGGGAGGAAAGTCCGAGCTTCATAGAGCAACACAAGGGCTAACGGCCCTCCGTCGCAAGGCGAGGAACAGTGGAACAGAAAGAATATCCGAGGCTATGATCCAACAAGCGGGAACGGGAGCTTGTCGGGGAGTTGGCGGAGTGAAAACAGCTAAACTCTGTGTGAAGCAAGATCAAATAGGGAAGCATGGGCTAGCAATAGTTCTAAGCGCGGCTCGCGTGAGACTTCCGGGTCAGATCGCTTGAGCGTTTGAGTAATCAAACGCCTAGAGGAATGGTTATCGAATCGTGTGTGAGAATGTGGCAATCAGCACGAAGAACAGAACTCGGCTTATCGTAAAACCCCGCCACCTTTGTTTTAGAAAATTGTAAAACCACTACGGATTAAAAACCTTTTGTCGTTGGTATAAAGTGTTTGTCTCGCCTGAGTTTAAAACAACATTCCAAATTGCAATATCATCAAGGTATCCCGAGAACCGATTTACTAAAGTTGAACCAGCGCCGATGTATAATGTTGATCCCGCCGGCGTGCTCCAGGCAAGTCCCGTGCAATTTCTGCTGAGGGCGCCATTAATATAAATGTTGGCAACGGTGCCAGTAAAATTAACTACGACGTGGTTCCAAGTTAAAAATGTGATAGCTGCCGCCGCCGTGTCGCAGTTGATTCCACCCCCATAAAGGCGCAAAGTTCCATTGGTAAGAATTGAAACTCCAAACGAAGAATTGGCCGCGGCCGTTCCCCATCCGAAAGCATCTTGCGTGGCTCCAATATTTGTAGGGTTGACCCATACGGCAACTGTTCGTGCTCCGGTGGTTGTAGGAATTGTTGAAGCGGCTACAGAAATTGAATCATCAATACCATCAAACGCGATACTTTCTGATCGTTCAGAATTAGATGTGTAGGCCATTCCTGTACCGTTTACATTTGAAGCTACGGCGTTTACCGGAGTTGCGGCGCCATTTGTAAAACCAGTTATCGCGGCTCCATTGGCGATAACGCCTGGTGTTCCGTTCGTCGCAAAACCACGTCGTAAACTAGCCCATTGTGGTACTACGTTTTGTTGAATATCTAATGCACGAGTTGCAATTGGAAATAAATTAATTCGTGGGATGGCCGTACCGGTTCCACAGGCACCCGCAACCCAACGTAAGCGAACTTCCGCGCCACCGGCGCGTTCATAAAATTCGTAAAAAATTTCAGTCTTGAGGCCGGCAATAAAAGTATAAGTTGCGCTGTCCAGAGTCGGGCCATGATCAGTCCAATTATTAATGACTAATGAATTACCAATCCACAAACGCACACCATCATCCGAGACGGTCTGAACACAATAGAGCCCCGAAGTAGGTGCTTGAATTTGCCCACTCCATCGCGTGCCGAAATCATCAAGGCCCCCGGCCGGATTATTTAAACCGGCCCAATTAAAATCCACTTGTGCATCAATTCGTGCGTTCACTAATGCCGAGTAAGGATCATTTTTAGGTCCGGTCACACTAATTGTTGAATAGTACCGACCGTAAAGGCCAACTCCTTCATCAACGGTTGTGGGCGGGAAAGTATCAACCGTAATCACAGCTGTATCAGAAAACGTTGAGTATGTAGCAGTAATTGTGGCTGGCCCGCCTAAGCTATTTCCGTAAACACGCCCCTTATTAAACAAATTATTTACGTTAGCGACTGGATCATTATTTGATGTCCAAGTGCAATTATTCGTCATATCAAAAATTCCACCGTCGACGGTTGTTGCGTAACATTTTACATCGACCGTACCTCCCACATTAATATTTCCTGAAACGGGAGTTACGATTAGGCCATTAATTGTTGATGAATTAAAACTGACTCCGGCCGTAGAAGAATACGCTCCATAAGTTGCGGTGTAGTTATATGTTGGATAGCCGGTCACGACACCAACGGTTATTAAACCAAAAGACTGCGTAAGGCCAGCAGGGGCCGTTCCTGTAAGTAAAACCAAACTCCAGGTTGCGGACGGAGCAATATCTTGGGTAGTTCCATCACTATAAATTGCTGATGCTAAGAATCGAAAATTAGAATTTTGGGGAATAATTTGTGAAGTGGGCGACACTGTAAGCCCTGTCACGTTATAAACCGTTGCCGTAAAGGTTGATGTTGCTTGTAAAATCGGGTTACCCGTATCTCGTACAGTAACGCCGATACTGCTAGAACCTGTGGTGCCTGATGGAGTTGTTATGTTGATATAACAAAATGGAAAAGTTCCTACTAACGAAATGGCGGAAAGTGGCACTGCCGCTGTGTTTGAGGTCGATGTGCTTATGCTGATTGCCGAACAATATAAAGGGTACCCACTTTTATGATATATCGTGAAAGGAATTGTTGTTACGTTACCTTCATAAACTTTTTGTGCTGGGATGGCCGTAATGGTTGGCCCCTGATTGCCACGCCAGAAACTGTATGGAATGAAGACCTGTGCTTCCACAATAAGAGACACAAACAGTATTAATATTAAAAAAACCTTAATTTTCAATTAACATCCTGAGTTAATATTAAGCTCTTTAATTATATGCGTCTATTGAACAGTTTAAGACCTTGGTTTAGCGCCCATTGCACATGTTTTGGTATCATATTACGATCGTAATATGATACAAATCGAGCCAACGGTAACCCAAGTTTCTTCCGAAATTCCAATGACTTACTATCATTTGAATGCCGGTGAAGGCAAACCCTTACTTTTGTTTTTTCACGGTTATTCTGATGCCGCCCAAGCTTTTTTAAAACGAGCCTTTCCGTCTTTAAATCAACGATACGAAATATTAGCGGTGAATGGATTATTTCCGGTGCCTCAGAAAAAAGACAATGTTTGGAAGCAAGCTTTTGCCTGGTACTTCGCGGATTTTTCTTCGAATTCGGTTTTAATTCATCCGCAAGTTTCAGCCAAAGCCGTCACGCATTTGATTGAAAAGTTAGATTTAGCCGAGCGGCCGAAGATTTTAATTGGATTTTCGCAAGGCGGATTTTTTTTGCCGTTTATTTTTCCTAAGCTAAAAAATGTAAAGCATTTAATTGCCATCGGCGCGGCTTACCGCGAACAAGATTACGACACAAAATTATCTGTGCCACTTGATGCCCTTCACGGCGATCAAGATGAGATTATCCCGATCGAATTGGCCGAAAAAAGTTTTAAAGCCTTGTCGAAGAATATAAATCCACATGGAAAGTTTCACCAGTTCGCGGGCTTAGGCCACACGATGAACGATGAAGCGCGGGCATGGCTTAAAACTCGTATTGAAGAGATTTTATAATTATGGCGTTAAAAACGAACAAGCAAATTCAAAAAGAAGATTCAAAAGAAAGAATTCTAACCGTCTCGGCGCGACTTTTTAGAACTCAAGGATTTGCAGCTACGGGCATTGATCAAGTCATGAGTCAGGCCAGCTTAACAGCCGGGGCTTTTTACGCGCACTTTAAATCAAAAAAAGAACTTTTTGAAAAAAGCTTAGAACGAGCTCTTGATAATTCAAAAATTTTACTGACGAAAGACACTGAAGGCTTAAGCGGAGAAGAAAAAACGAATGCGGTTTTAAAAAGATATTGCAGTGTTTCGCATCGAGATTTTCCTGAAAAAGGCTGCGTGTTGCCGGCTGTAGCATCAGACATCTACCGAGGTACTACGCAATCGACAAAAATTGTTACCGAGTACATTGAAAAATGGATCAACTTAATTGCTGAAAATATTTCTGAACATTTACCAGAAGAAATTAAACGCCAGCAAGCATTACAGATTGTAAGTCGTTCGGTAGGAGCTATCTTATTGTCGCGAATTGTGCGCGATTCATCTTTATCAGATCAGCTTTTAGCCGCCGCCCAAAAGATTTAATTACTTTTTCTTTTTTGCCAGTACGAATAGTTCGCAACCTTGGCGCCTTTCGATCGATTGGCGCCATCTTCCCCAAAATAAAAATTGAAAATAATCTTGTAGTCTTTTTCGAATTTCCCATTCGGTTGCGCCGAATGGTGGCCCCGAACGTTTTTCCATCGTAAAAAATACGCTCAGTAACTGACCTTCCTCGTGAAGCATACGTCGCCAAATTTTGACCAATTCGGTGCGCTTGTCGGGCGGAATCGCGCAAAAACAGGTGTGTTCAACCACTACGTCGAAGCTGTGATTCCACTCTTGTGGTATGTGGAAAATATCCATCTCGTGAAAATGCAATTTTTCAATATCGGCGTACTTTTCTTTACCACGAGCGATCGCTTCTTTAGAAAAATCAACGGCGGTTACAACGTGACCTGCCTTAGCAAACAAAGCAGCGTCATGCCCTTCGCCGCAACCCAGAACTAAAATGCGCGATTTTGGTAATTTCAATCGCTGCATCATATCTTTTAAAGCTTCAGCCGGTTCGGCTAAATTCCAGTGGGGGTTTTCTTGAGTTTGATAAATATCCGACCAGAACTTAGCCTGCTCAATCACCGGCGTATCGATAAAATACGGGGGCGTCGCAATGTATTCGCCTTTGGCCACGAAGCCTTCATCATCATAAGAGTCAGCTAACTTAAAAATTTGGTCTTGTGCTTTATCGGTTAGTACAAAAGGCGCTCCTGAAGTTGTTAAACCGTTAAAGCGATCCCACTCATCGACCGACCACTTCGAATTTTGTGCTAAAAATAAATTATTCTGTCGTGATTGCAGATAAATTTTATGATCTTTTAATTCGACCGCAATGATTTGCAAGGGATGATCAAAAGATTCTACAAGGTACTCTTGATCATTAAATTCTGTGACCAGCGCGTAGTTATCTTTAAGCTTAAGATTAGTTTGAATTTCTTCAATTTGCTGAATGTCGGTTAAGGCCGGGGCTTCGGGATCTAGAAAAATAGCGCCCTGCTCGTCAATCGTAATAAATTGCGTGGGGGCGGTGTCAGACATCTATTCAGTCTTTTTTTCTTCGACAGGAGCTTCGCTTCGTACGGTAGAATTACCATCGGAACTAATCACTAAACCTTCTTTGAATTCTAAGCTGGCTGAATCAGTTTTTACGGATTGTACGATCCATTTTTGAATTTGCGGATCTTCAGATAGTCCACGACTTAAAATGGCCTCGCCATTCATTGTCTGGCTAGTCGTTTCGTTATCATCCATTTGGTCATCGTATTTGAAAGTAAATTTAGCGTTTAATTTGTTATCATCAATTTTTTCGGTAAAAATGCGAACCAATCTAAAATTCGATGAGCGGGGTTTATTCTTTTTAATCGTGTCTTCGATCATGATCGATAATTTGCTTTGGATGCCCGCATGAACATCAATACCTATCGAATTTCTAGAATTAAATAAAAACCATGTGCCTAAAAAAGCAAAAAGAAACACAAAAAAGCTTAACAATTTAATCATTGTTGCCTCCGGGCAAACCTATCATAACCAAGTTGAGTCTAGTGATGTGACAAACGCTAGTTCAACATGTTAGCGTTCACCTAGGCAAGGATTGGATATGAAAATTAATAAAAAGACAGCTCAATTGACAATGGAAAAACTGAAAGAACTTAAAACTTGGGCGCAGGTAAAAAGCCCAAGGCGGCTACAGCCGGCATTAAGCTATGCGTTAGATTGGTTGTCGCCCGAGCTTTTAGGAACGGGCTTTCGGTTGTATGAAGCGGCCGAGTTCGAATTGAAAGCAACCATCCCGGCCAATAAATCTAATTTGGATTTTCAGAATGAAATTCACCAGGGTTTAGTCGCGAATGCTAGCGTTGAAATGACCCGCTGTTTTTTACAGAAGCAAATGCCGGAAAGTTTTTTTCAAATAATTGCTTCGCACCTGCAAATTGATAAAAAACAAAAATGGAGTGAAGAAATTCACCTTCAGCTTAAAACCGACGCCGCAACCATGGATGATTTTTTTATTGATTTACAAAAGCAAAAAAAAGCGACGCTCGAGTTTAAAATAGCAGTTGCAACATCGCGCTCAAAGAAACACGATCAAGTTGGGCTTAAGCTAACGATTGAATCGACGCCCCTACTGGCCTAGCTGCTAGTTTTATTAACCATAAGGACGGTCATGATTTTAGAAAGTCACATCGATACATCAACGGAAGAATATAAAAAAAATAAAGCGGCGTTATTGCAGCAAGTAAATCATTGGCGCCAGCAAGTTGAGTTAACAAAAAAAGGCGGCGGTGAAGAGGCCGCTAAAAAACATAAATCACGCGGCAAATTAACGGCGCGCGAACGTATTGAAACTTTAATCGATCCGGGCAGTGCCTTTTTAGAATTTTCAACTTTAGCAGCACTTGATATGTACGAAGGCCAAGCTCCGGGCGGTGGAATTGTTACCGGTATCGGGGTGATTGAAAACACCGAATGTATAATCGTCGCTAACGACGCAACCGTAAAAGGCGGAACCTATTTTCCTATGACGGCTAAAAAACATTTACGCGCGCAAGAAATTGCAATGGAAAATGGATTACCATGTATTTACCTTGTCGATAGCGGCGGCGCTTACCTGCCTTTACAGTCTGAAGTATTTCCAGATCGAGACCACTTCGGTCGCATTTTTTATAATCAAGCTCGGATGAGTGCCATGGGCATTTCGCAAATTTCAGTCGTGATGGGTTCTTGCACGGCGGGGGGCGCATACGTTCCCTCAATGAGCGACGAAAACATAATCGTAAAAGATAACGGCACAATTTTTCTGGGTGGGCCACCGCTAGTGCGCGCAGCCACCGGCGAAATCGTTGACGCGCAAGATTTGGGTGGAGCCATCACGCACTGTGAAATATCCGGAGTGACCGATCACTTCGCTGAAAATGACCAACACGCTTTAGAAATTACGCGTTCAATTGTTAAGTACTTAAATAAAAGAAAAGTTGTGCAATTAAAAACTCAAGCAATCGAAGAACCAGTTTATTCACCCGAAGAAATCTACGGCGTCTTGCCGGCTGATTCACGTATTCCCTTTGATATTCGCGAAGTGATTGCCCGTATTGTCGATGGTTCTAAGTTTCACGAGTTCAAAGCGCTCTACGGAAAAACTTTAGTAACCGGTTTCGCTCACGTCTGGGGGATGCCCGTTGGAATTATCGCAAACAACGGGGTGCTTTTTAGCGAAAGCGCGCAGAAGGCTGCGCACTTCATTGAGCTTTGCGAACAGCGCGAAGTGCCGCTGATTTTTTTACAAAATATCACCGGCTTCATGGTCGGAAAAAAGTACGAACACGAAGGCATCGCCAAGCACGGCGCTAAGATGGTGATGGCCGTATCGAACGCACGCGTACCGAAATTTACTGTCGTGATTGGCGGTTCGTACGGCGCTGGCAACTACGGCATGTGTGGTCGCGCTTATTCACCGCGACAACTTTGGATGTGGCCGTACGCACGCATCAGTGTCATGGGCGGCGAACAAGCGGCGAATGTTCTATTAACCGTGAAGATGGATCAGCTGGCGGCAAAGGGCCAAAGCCTGACGGCCGACGAACAAACCGAATTCAAAAGGCCCACGCTAGAAAAATTTGAAAGTGAAAGCTCAGCCTACTATTCTTCGGCCCGCGTTTGGGACGATGGAATCATTGATCCCAAAGATACGCGGCGCGTATTAGCCCTTGGAATTTCGGCCAGTCTTAATAAAGACTGGGGACCGAAACTTCAAGGCGTATTTAGAATGTAGTTAGGAAGAAATATGAAATTTTTAAAAGTTGAAGACCTAGTTTTAGATACGCAAATTAAAGTTGTGACGTTGAACCGGCCCGAAGTTAAAAATGCGTTTAATCCTGAAATGATCGCGGAGATCACTACCACATTTCAGAATTTTAATAAAAATAAAGAAATCAAAGCCGTCATTATAAACGGCGAGGGTTCAGTATTCTGCGCGGGTGCCGATCTGAATTGGATGAAAGAAATGGCCAAGTATACGTATGAGCAAAATATTCAAGACTCACAAAAATTATGGAATATGTTCGAAGCGGTGATAAATTGTGAAGTGCCCGTTATCGGCATCGCTCACGGTGCCGTTTACGGTGGAGCCATTGGCTTATTAGCGTGTTGTGATTCAGTCTATGCCGAAACCAATACAAAATTTTGCTTTAGCGAAGTAAAGTTAGGCTTATCTCCCGCGGTGATTTCAAGTTTCGTTTTGAGAAAATTATCCGACGCATTCGTTCGCCCCTTCATGTTAAGCGCCGAAGTTTTCAATGCAACAAAGGCTTCCGCCATTGGATTAGTTCACGATACTTTTCAGGGCAGTGCAAACCTAGCGGGGCTAGCGAATCTTTATTCGCCAAACGGTCTTGAAGCCATGCGCGAAACGAAAAAACTTTTAAATGCGATATCAAATAATTCAGATCGTAGTGAACATGCGGCATTAACGACGCAAGTGATTAGTGAACGTCGTATAAGTAAAGAAGGACAACAGCGTTTGCAAAAGTTCTTAAGTAAAAGCTAACTATCCTTAACCGGTTCATACACGGTCACAAAAAGTTCCGTCTCAGTCGAAAGTATCGCATCCGGAAATTGCCTACGATAAAACGCGCCGTACTGTTCTTGAAACTTTTCCGGATTTCCCTCAAAACCAATTAATTGCAAAATGCGATGGTCAGGGTCGCCGAACGTAGTGGTGAACGCGTCAATCAGGCGGGCTTTGCCTTGTTCTTCATTGCTCATGTTGCAAACTAGGTAAACTTCGCCGACCTCGGCCATTCGTTGCTCGGGTAGGCCCGGGGCGAATTCTTCGATGCGATCTTTGGGTTCGCAGCTTACAAATAAGCCTTTTTTTAATACTTGCAGCGAAATTTCATCTAAATACAACCCAATCTTCATGACTGTAGTTTACAGAGGGGCGGCAGAAAGTGACAACGAAATAAATCTCGAATAGGGTAAAAATATGAAACAAATACGCCGAGTGGCCATTGCTAACCGCGGAGAAGTTGCCGTCAGAATTATTCGCGCCTGTGAAGAGCTGGGTTTAGAAACCGTGCTTTTACATTCAGATGTCGATATTCAATCACGCGCTTATCGGTTGGCGACGAAAACAATTTGTATTGGTCCGGCGGCCACGGCATTAAGTTATTTAAATATTGAAGCGAATATTAATGGCGCTTTAGCGGCGGGTGCGGATGCGGTTCACCCGGGGTTTGGTTTTTTATCTGAAAATGCTGATTTTGCCCAGCAATGTGAAAAAGCGGGATTAGTGTTCGTGGGGCCAACCTCGGCGGCCATTCGTAAATTGGGTGATAAAGTTTCTTTTAAAAATTTAGCGAAAAAGGCAGGCTTGCCTTTGATTCCTGGGTACGATGGTGAAGATCAATCGGTGTCGGGATTACTAAAAGAAGTCGAAAAAATTGGCTTGCCTGTCATTGTCAAAGCGGCGGCGGGCGGTGGCGGGCGCGGAATGAAATTGATTCGCGAAATGTCGGAAGCCAAAGATTTAATTGAATCGGCACAACGCGAATCTCAATCGGCATTTGGCTCGACCCAAGTTTTTTTAGAAAAATATTTAGAGCGGGCTAAGCACATCGAGTTTCAAATTTTTGGCGACTGCACGGGCCACGTGGTGCATTTATTTGACCGCGAGTGCTCGGTGCAACGTCGGCATCAAAAAATTATCGAAGAAGCAACCTCTCCATCGCTGACCGATGATTTGCGCCGGCGAATGGGCGAAGTGGCCTGCACGATTGCCGCGTTAGGAAAATATACTAACGCGGGTACGGTTGAATTTTTATTGCAAGACGATGAATTCTACTTGCTTGAAGTGAACACACGATTGCAAGTTGAACATCCGGTAACCGAAGAAGTATTAGGAATTGATTTAGTAAAGATGCAGATTCTGACCGCACAAGAAAAATTTATTTTTAGCACAAATGAAATTCGCATTCCACGCGGCCACGCCATTGAATGCCGGGTTTACGCCGAAGACCCATTCATGGGAGGAGTGCCCTCAACTGGTTTGCTAGGTACAGTCTCGTGGCCTGAAGGGCCGCGGCGCCGTTATGAATACGGATTTGAAGCGGGCGATACCATTACATCAAATTACGACCCGATGATTGCCAAAGTCATCGTATGGGATGAAAACCGTCCAAGGGCCATTCAAAAAATGGTGCGCACGTTAAAAGATTCGGTCATCTTTGGTGTGCACACCAACATTCCTTATCTAATTCAAATTTTAAATCACCCCGAATTTCAATCGGGTAAAATGACCACTCGGTTTATCGAAACTTATTTTGCCGAAGGATTAAAATCAGATTTGACCGAAGACCAAATCAAAAAGTGGGCGCAAGAAGTTAATAAAAACTTAAAAGGTTCAGTGACCGAATCAAATTCATTAAGCCTTGTTAGCAATTTGCCCTCACCTTGGGGTTCGCACTGGAGGGCCGTCTGATGAATACAATCACGCTTAAAATTGACGGCGCTGACCGAAAAGTACCGGCTGAAGTTATTGATAAAAAAGTTTGGTTTAAAATTGATGATCGCACATTTTCATACGACCTGGTTGAACTTTCGCAAAGTTCACACGTAAAAACTAAGTCGGCTAGTAAATCGCCCGACAAAATTACCGCCCCCATGCCCGGTAAAATGACGAAAGTTTTTATTACCGAAGGGCAAACGGTAAAAAAGGGCGATCCGCTAATTGTTATGGAAGCCATGAAGATGGAATACACCCTAAAATCAGATATCAACGCGCAAGTTGAAAAAGTTTTTGTAGCCGTTCAACAGCAGGTCACGCTGGGCCATTTACTAGTGCAACTGAAACCCGAAGGTGTGTCATGAAAAGTGTGCGCATTGTCGAAGTAGGCTTAAGGGATGGGCTGCAGAATGAAAGCTCAAATGTTTCAGTTGAACAAAGAATTGAACTTTTTAAAAAGCTAGTTGATGCCGGCATTAAAAACATCGAAGTTGGGGCATTTGTATCGGCGATGTGGGTGCCGCAAATGGCTCAAACTAAAGAAATTACTTCTCTAGCATTAAAAGAATTAAGTAAAAGTAAAAATGGCAAAACCGTTCAACCAAGTGTTTTAGTGCCTAATGAAGAGGGTATGCGGCAAGCGATCGATTCAGGAATTAAGGAAGTCGCTATCTTCGCTGCCTGTACAGAAAGTTTTTCTAGAAAAAATATTAATTGCTCGATCGATGAAAGTTTCGATCGATTCAAATCGGTGATGGCGCTGGCGAAGAAAAATAAAATCAAAGTTCGCGGTTATTTATCGACTTGTTTCGTTTGCCCTTTCGAAGGAGTCGTCGACCCTAAAAAAGTTGTGGCGATCGCCCAAAGAATGAATGCTTTGGGCGTTTATGAAATATCGATTGGTGATACCATTGGCGCCGCGACAGTTTCGCAAATTAGAACTTTATTTACTCAACTTAAAAAAGTAATTCCGGTAAAGAAATTAGCCGGCCATTTTCACGATACGCGCGGCCAAGCATTAGCCAATACTTTAGCGGCCTATGAAATGGGAATTAAAACATTTGATTCAAGTATCGGCGGACTTGGCGGCTGCCCGTACGCTCCGGGCGCTTCCGGCAATGTAGCCACCGAAGACGTGGTGTATATGTTTGACGGCATGAAAGTGAGTACGGGTTTGAACTTGCGGAAGTTGATTGAGGTTCATCAATGGTTACAGCCAATGATGAACCATCCATTATCATCTAAAGTCGGTCGCGTAGGACTATCAAATCCGATTAAATGTTAAAAAAGCTTAGCTTAATTCAGCAAAATCCAAATTACTTTTGCTTAAACACAACCGGCCATGGATTCATCTTTTCATCGCAATTAATTTTATGGCGGATCTCAACGGTTTTTACTTCAACCGATCCATAATCAGTCATCGTTAATTTAGAACGTGAGCTCATTCCGCAATCGCCGATTCCGCGACCTTTTGATTGCGAATAAAGAATATGCGTTTTTTCTTCATAGCCCGCACTACCGATATCAGAAGTGCCGATCACGGCGCCTTTTCCGTTCGACCTCAGCACAATAACATCAGTCACGGTATTGCCTTCATTCGGATTGAATAAATATACCTTATCAGAGCCTTGATAAGCTCCCATGGTGCAATTAACGTTTACAAGCTTATTGCCCTTTCCTAAATCTTGCACGGTACTAGCAAAAACTGAGTCCGGTTCACATGATTTTTCATCAATAAAAAGTTGATGGCGCTTGGCAACCTCGGCCGGAATTCCTTGTAAGGGGTCAACCGCGAATGCCGCTGACGATACGGTCAACATAGATGCTAGTAACAACATAGATTTCATTTTATTCCTTTTTTATTAAAAAATTAATTGTACCTATTTGCAAACTGCGGGCGCTTGAAGTGGAGTTTCAGGAACAAATGCCATCCCTAGCTCGTCGTATACGATTGGAACGCGCTGAACTAGGCAAACACCTTTAGCATTAACGTAAGTAACCAAAACACTATCACTTTGAGCATTTTCAATTGATCTGATTTGCGATAATTCATCTAATGCCACTGAAGCCACTACAAGATTAAGAGTTCGCTTACTCATTTGTAAAGGCGAGCTCATTGCTAAAGCCGAAATTGAAAAAACCATTGCGCTTAAAAAAGATATTGTTTTCATTTTATTCCCTTGAAAAGTGTAAGTTGCGAAGTGGGACATTAGACAAATAAAGTTCGCTTTACAACAGGGGCAGAAAATTTTGGATGATTGTCTACTTTATCATCGGTGAAATGTTGCGGCCCTTGTCTTGCTTAATAAAGATTATGAACTTTGAACGGTGGCTTATTA
>JACMNA010000037.1 GCA_014378765.1 Bdellovibrio sp.
GGCAAGTTAGAGTACTTACTTTACACCGGACAGCTCGAATACATGACAAATTACGAAGGCACGCACACCGGTGGCGTTTATATTAACTTTGGCAAATCAAAGTATTTCAAAACTGATTTGCGCGTGGGCGGAAAATTTGGCTACACCATTCAGTCTGCAAATAATCATACAAATTACGTCGATGTAAAAGCCTTTACTAACTATCAATTTACTTCAAATTCACTTTTTGAGTTGGGGCTTACCTTGACGACGGAAGGTTCACAGTTTGGAACCCGCGGGAATCCCGCGATTTACGGGATGATTGAATTAGTATTTTAAATACATAAAACTATTAGTTCGAGATTGTCGTTGATTCAATACCCGATGACGGCTCAGAATCTCGTTGCACGTTTTGCATTTCAAGATCAACCGGATTCACTAAGTTCGGGTCTTCACCCATTGATTTCTTAGCTTGATCGGCCTTCTGCTGATTAGCAATTTGCGAAGCAAAATTGTCGTAGACGTTTTTAGCGCTGTCTTTATCGCCAAACACGGTTTCTAATTTACGACGCTTTTTAGTTGTGTCTTCTTTTTGGTGAATGCTTACGCGAATAAAACCGATCAGTTTTTCTTGGTCCACTTCACCTTTTTTATCTTTAACTGAAGTGCCACCAATAATTGTATTGTTCGTATGTTCAAATGAGGCTTTGATTTTATTACGTACTAAATCTAAACGATCTTGCGCAATTTTCTTAGCCGATTCTTCCGTTTTCTCTTGCACGGCTTGAATAAACATCGCCGAATTCAATTTAACTTCTGATTCTTGCAGGCCCGAGGTAATTTGCACAAGACGAGTCATCACTTCAAGAAACTTTTTATTAGGCGTCGAAGTGCCCTTTTCAAATAAAAGTGTATCGGGAATATCAAAGTCAAAACCGTCTTGCGAAATATTGACGTTTTTTGCATTATCAGTCATTTTGTCGGCCATAAACGCTGCAACTACTTTGGCCGAACCCATATCTAAAATATTTGGTGTTTTATCTGACGGCTCTAAAAAGCTTTGAAAGGCTTTCAACGGCTCGTTAATTAAATCTAAGAATAATTTCTCTAAGGTTAATTCCGCACCGAAATTTTGAAAATTATATTCAATCATTGAAGGCGTAGAAAAATAATCAGACACGGCCTTTTTAGTTTCATCATTCTGACCAATCAGCCACATAACTAAAAAGAACGCCATCATTGCAGTCATGAAATCGGCTAATGCCACTTTCCATGATCCGCCGTGATGACCACCACCTTGAATGATGATCTTTTTGATTACGATGGTCTGTTTTTTCTGAGCCACACTATCTCCCTATTACTAACTGAAAACTAAGGCAGCGGCCTAATCCAAAAAAAGGATTAAGCTGCAGCCTTTTTAATATCTTTTGTTGATTTATCTAATTCATCAAATGTAGGACGCTCTTCTGGCATAATCGTTCGTCGGGCATACTCTACGCATACCAATGGAGGTGCGCCACGTTGTAAAGCAACCATCGCCGCTTTGATACAACCCAAGTATCTACCTTCAGCTTCAATATCCGCCGCCATTTTAGTTGCGGTAGGTCCAATCAAACCGTAAGCCCCGAAAACCCCAAGCATTGTTCCAACTAGTGCGCCGCCAACGAGGGCTCCAATTTTTTCAACGCCTTCAGTTAAATGCGCCATTGTCTTTACGATACCTAGAACCGCGGCAACGATACCTAAACCCGGAAAACCCTCGGCCACAGATTGCACCGCATGTTGGGCCATATGTTCTTCGGCGTGAATTGCTTTAATGTCGCTATCCATTAAGTCATCAACATCGTACGGAGATAAATCCGTCGATAAAGTCATTTTCATCGTGTCACAAATAAAGTGAACCGCGTGGTGACTCTTCATCACTGAAGGATACGCTTTAAAAATATCTGATTGATCTGGATTTTCGATATGTTTTTCGACCCCTTGTGGGCCTTCTTTACGAAATGTTTGAAAAAGTTGAAACATCATCTGTAAAAGTTCCAGATAATCTTTTTTCTGCGGCCCCTTAGCGGTCATGGCGCGAAAGCCAAGTTTAAATCCGGCCTTGATGACTTTCATTGGGTTACCAATGATGTATCCACCCAGTGCCGCACCGGCAATAATCATCATCTCTACTGGAGCCGCCTTCAAAATAATTGAAAGATGACCACCCGCTAAGATGAATCCACCGAAGACCATCACGAAAACGATAATAGCGCCTACAAATCCCATATTGACCTCTTTATTCAGATTTCTGATCGGTCAACTGGGTGATTTGATTAAATAATTTGAGACTAATCTAGAGCTTAGTCTAGCCGTTATATAGAAACTGACTGAATTTTTGCACGAAAAGTTCTGGCTTCTCGACGTTCGCACAGTGGCCACAACCTTCAAGAATTTGAAACTGACCCTTTTTAAAAAGTTGAGATAATTTTTCAGATTCAGCGCGCGGTAATAATTGATCGTGTTCACCGTGCACGACCATTACGTAATTAGGTACGTGCTTCAGTGATTCTCGCACATCTAACCCGTCTAAGGCTTTAAGCACTAGGTGTCCTACGGCTTTAACACTTTTAAATGCATCTTCAACTAGTATGTCTTTAAAGAATGAATTTTCAGGATTGTTATTGTAAATGGTTGAACCCATTACCACCGCAGTTAAATTCTTATCCACTTTCATGGCTTCAAAAGCTTGAATCATAGCCGGATCAAACTTAACGCCTTCTGCTCCCACCGGATCCAATAAAAAAGCTCGATTAAATAATTCAGGAGCTTGGGCCAACATCATCGCAACGATTAAACCACCCGTCGAGTGCCCGACTAGGTTAATGGGTCCGCCGTCGAAAGATTTAACCAATTGAATAAAATCATCTGCAAAGTTTTTCATTGTGACTTCATCTTCAGACTTCGGAACTGAACTTCCGCCACAGCCGCGAAATTCAGCTAAGATTACGTTTCCATTTAAATTTTGATTTTGGGTTTTTAAAATTTCAACCGTTGGCATCCACCATCGGTTCGAAGCCAGATTGCCGTGAATAAATAAAGTCGTCGTCGGAACCAGGTTTGAAAAAACTTCATAATTTATTGTTGTGTCATCCGCCGTTTTAAACTTCGCCATGGTTCCTCCACTAAAAACTTTATTTTGTTACAATGCGATCAACGATTTCAGCCGCCATTTCTGGTTGAGCTTCAGGAATTTTGTGCTCAGAATTTTCAACGTAAATTTTTTCAGCGCGCGCGGTAACCGGAATTGCATTCCAAAATGCTTCTAAAACTTCACGCTTAATGTACTGATCGTTGCGCGCAATCAATAAATACATCGATTGACGAGGAAACGTTTGCACGTCATCAACCACGCGAAATTTACGAATACCTTGGGTCATGCGAAAAACTGCTTCTAACTTGTAAGCATTATCTAAAACACTTGGCTCAGCTGAAGGATACGTCGTGTAAACAATTTGTTTTAAAAAGTAATCATAAAGTTGTTCATCAGAATAAGGGTTATACGGAAACTGTAAACGCGTCGCCCAGATTTGACTTTTAATCCAGTCATCTTGCTGCTTCAAAGCTTCGGTGTAAGGTGCCATTAAGATGGCTTTGCCAGTTAACTTCGGAAATTTAGCGGCGAAAGCAGCGGCAATTCCACCACCGTAAGAAAGCCCAACCAAATTATAAGGAGTTGGAACTTTTAATACTTTAAGTAAATTAGATAAATCAAGGACCTGGTCAGTATAAGCGTAAGGTTCCATCTTGACGCCGTACTTGAGAAGCGTTTTACCCATACCGTCCATGTCATAGCGAATGACGCCTAATCCACGTTTTTTCAACGCGACCGTCATTTTTTCCCAATCAGTGGTGCTGTAAGTAAGACCGTTTAGCAACACAACAATCGGACGATTGGGTTGAGCTTCTAAGTAATCAACGTAAAGCTCTTTGGTGCCGATGTTGATGAAACCTTGAAATCGACGACTTTCCGCCGCAAAGATATTTGTTGATAAAACCAAAACTAAAATCGGAAAAAACTTTTTAAACATAAACGCCCCCTCTTTAAGAACATTAGCTAAAACATTAGCTAAAACATTGAACTATAAATTAAATTACTAATCCGCCATCAACGCTAATAACGGCACCGTTGATATACCCAGCCTGTTCAGAAGCTAAAAACATCACCGCGTTCGCAATATCAGCCGTCGAACCTAAACGCGCCACCGGAACTTTGGCCGCCATAGCATCCAAAGTTTCTTTTGGCATGGCTTGAGTCATTGCCGTGGAAATAAAACCAGGCGCCACCGCATTCACCGTAAAACCTTTGCGACCTAACTCTTTACCTAAAGTTTTAGTCATACCAATTACACCCGCTTTGGCAGCCGCGTAATTAGTTTGACCAAAGTTACCGTAAAGACCCACCACGCTTGAAATATTAATGATGCGCTTATTCATCGATTGCGGATTGAATTTTTCAGATAATGTTTTTGTGACGTTGAATAAACCAGTTAAGTTCGTGTTGATGACCGCATTCCAATCGTCGAAAGACATTTTACCAAACGACTTATCGCGGGTGATACCGGCATTGTTAACTAAAACATCTGCAGGCCAAGGCAAAGCTTGCACGGCCTGGTCGCAAGATTCTTTTTGGGTGACATCAACTTGTTGAAAGTGAACTTGGTCTTTAAAGCTTGATAATTCTTTCTTTGCGGCTTCTAGCGCTTGCGCCGAGTAATCCCAAACCGCCACGTTACCGCCCGCTTGCAGAAAAGATAATGTGATTTGAAATCCGATTCCTTGTGCGCCACCAGTAACTACGGCGGCTTTGTTCTTGAACGAAAATTGTAGGTTAGACATCTTTGGGCTCTCCTATTTTGATAAGCTGTACAGTTCTGCTTTGCGACCGAGTTTGGGTCAATCACTATTCGCCGCTGCGCCTCTAAGAACCAATGTGGTAACGCTAAGTATTAATTCGTTTCTATTTAAATGTAAAAAGTGTATGAGTTCACCCATGACAAAAAACTCTTCGACTCTCCAAAATGCAACAATCATTGGCACTGGATTTTATGCGCCCGAACGCGTAGTGACCAATCAATATTTTAACGACCTTTACAAAAAAGATATCGGAACTTTTCTAGAACAGTCGCGCAACATCCGCGAGCGTCGTTGGAAAGCGCCTGAACAAAAAACTAGTGATCTGATTTTACCTGCGGCAAAGCAGGCGTTGAAAAATTCTAAATTAAAAGCGACCGATTTGAATTTGATAATTGTGGCTACCGACACGCCCGATTATATTTCTCCTTCAACGGCATCGGTGATTCAATTTAAGTTAGGCGCTACCAAGGCCGGAACTTTTGATGTGAACACCGCCTGCGCCGGATTTGTTACGGCTTGTGATATGGCTAGTAAATACATTAAGGCCGATTCGAAATATAAAAATATTTTAGTCGTTGGTGCATATGCAATGAGTCCATTTTTAAATATGGATGATTATAAAATTGCGTCGTTATTTGCGGATGGCGCGGGGGCGGTTGTAATTCAAGCCACCTCGGATCTTGATAGCGGATTTCTATCAAGCACCATGTATACCGACGGTCAGTATCACGACTACATGGGTATCTACGCCGGTGGCTCGGCTCAGCCGATGACGAATGAAGTGATTAATAACAAACAACACTTGCTTGCATTTCCAAAGCGCATTCCGCCTGAAACGAATGGTCTGCATTGGCCGCGCCTAACAAAAGAAGTTCTTGAGCCGCTAGGCGCAACCCCTGATCAAGTTCAGCATTTCTTCATTACTCAATTTAACGTGCAAAGCATTTATGAAACTTTAGATCGCCTTGAAGTTCCACGTGATCGCGCCCATTACATTATGGATCGCTATGGTTACACCGGCAGTGCTTCGATCGGAATGGCTTTAGCGGACGCTGTTGAAAAAAAGAAATTAAAAAAAGGTGACCTTGTAGTTATGTTAGGTTCAGGCGGCGGCATGAGCATGGTCGCAACGGCGCAACGTTGGAGTTACGACACTTAATGCAAGTAGAAAAGTCGAGCTTTGAATTAGATTGGTTAAAACGGTGGAATCAGTATTCACCGCTTCGACCCGCATTAACTGATGGGGATACCGGCGCCAGTTTAAGTTATGCCCAGCTTTTCCAACAAGCCCGCGCGGGCGCAACTTATTTAAGTGAACACCATCAAATAAAAGCAGGCGATCGCGTTTTGCATTTCTCAACAAATGAAATATCAAGCTTTGTTCTGTTTTTTGCCTTAGCCCGCTTGGGCGCAACGTTAGTACCCATTAATTACCGACTGACGGCCCGCGAAGTTTGTTATGTTATTACGAATGCGGAGCCTGCGTTAATCGTTTACGAAGAATCGTTTTTAGGTTTACTGAAAGAAATCGAAAATGAAATTCCGATTAGATCCGCAAAGTGGCTACCGCTTGTTGGAACGAATAGTTTTCAGTCAGCTTTAACTGAGGTAAAGATATCTTACAATGAATTTAGAGCGACGGCCGAATCAACCGCGCTTATTATTTATACGTCCGGCACTACCGGGTTTCCAAAGGGCGCGATGATTTCGCACCAAACTTTATTCTGGAATTCGATTAACACAACTTTACGACTCAACATTTGTGAAACTGATTCAGCCATCATTTTTCTTCCACTTTTTCATACGGGCGGATGGAATGTCTTATCGACGCCGTTCTTACATCGCGGCGCCCACGTTATTTTAACTAAAAAGTTTGATGCCGATCAGGTTTTAAAACTTTCTGCAACTTACCGAACTAGTCTTTTGTTTGGTGTTCCCACTACCATGGCGATGATGGCCCGGTCGCCACATTTTAACGAGACTGATTTAACTTGTCTGCGTTATGCAATTGTTGGGGGCGAGCCAATGCCAATAGAACATATTCAAACTTGGCAGAAAAAGAATATTCCTATTCGCCAAGGATATGGCCTGACAGAGTTTGGCCCTAATGTTTTTTCACTGAACGAAAGTGACTCAATTCGTAAGATGGGTTCAATTGGTTTTCCAAATTTTTACGTTGATGTGCGAGTCACTGATGAAAAACAAAAAGCAATGGGCCCAAATGA
>JACMNA010000038.1 GCA_014378765.1 Bdellovibrio sp.
GAAAAAAGATCGCTTTCAAAAAATTGTTCTTTCATTTGTTTTTTTTATGGGATTTGTTTCAATTGCATCAATTTTTTTTACAAAAAACTTTTTATAACGTAATCTGTTGACGACTCACAGCTAAATGAGTTGTTTGGATGATGACCTCTAAAACTCCATTCAACAAAGGTTCTTTAATAATTCCGACATGGAACACACAGGGGAATGAAGAACTAATAGTCGGAAAAAACGATCATGATAAGATGTGAATCTAGATCGGCCCGGTTGATTTACGGCTTCTTAAATTGGAGGAATTTTTTATGAGCACTGCGATCTCGTATACTGTTTGTGACAATTGCAATAGTCTAAATAGAGTAAGGCTTGATTTTCCTTTAGGAAAGTCTCCTATTTGCGGAAAATGCAAAAGTTCACTTCCAATTCATGATGGAGTTAGTGATTTAAGTGTTTCAGCATTGGAAAAGATTTCAAAAGAAAGTCCTCTGCCCGTGGTTATTGATTTTTGGGCTCCTTGGTGTGGTCCATGCCGAGCATTTGCTCCTACGTTTATCGAGGCTGCTCAGAGGCTGAAGGGCCAAGTCGTTTTTGGCAAAGTTGATACGCAAGCAAACCCGAATGCCGGGCAAAAGTTTGCAATCAAAGGAATTCCAACACTCATACTTTTTCGTAAAGCCAGAGAAGTAAGTCGAATTTCAGGGGCTCTTGCTATCGATGAATTAATGAATTGGATCGGCCAAAAATAAAGTGCGCTTGAACTTTTAACGCAATGGTTTCTTTAGCGCTGCGCCTTCGGAAAATTCATTTTTAACTTGCGAAGCGTTTCAACTAAAGTTTTAGATACGACGTAATTTCGATACCACTTATTGTCTGCCGGGACAATAATCCATTCAGCATGTTTAGTGGACGTTTCCGTTAACATTTTACTGTAACTGTCCATGTATTCATCCCAATACTTTCGCTCTTTGACATCATCTATTGAGAATTTCCAATTTTTAGTCCGATCTTT
Source organism: Bdellovibrio sp. (assembly GCA_014378765.1). Classification (GTDB taxonomy): domain Bacteria; phylum Bdellovibrionota; class Bdellovibrionia; order Bdellovibrionales; family Bdellovibrionaceae; genus Pseudobdellovibrio. Next base: position 1,004 of record JACMNA010000038.1, read on the forward strand.
TAGCCGAGCATCGATTCGAAGCTTTTGTTCTTTTTTTGAGATATGAAGAAAAAATTTAACGACCACCGTTCCTTTTTGAACCAGAAGTTTCTCAAAATCATTGATTCGCGCATATCGCAGATTAAAAAAATCAGGGCGATTTAAAATTTCATGTGGGATATGCTGTTCTTTTAAAAATTTCGGATGCACCATTGCCGTGGTCACCTCTTCATAATAAGAACGATTAAAAATAGCGGCTAATCCACTTTCTGGGGTTTGCAAATGGCATCGCCACAAAAAATCATGCCGAAATTCTTCCAATGAAGGCTTTTTAAATGAAAATACTTTAATTCCTTGTGGATTCGCGCCATTGAAAATATGCCGAACGGTTCCATCTTTACCTGCCGTATCAATACCATGAAGAATAATAAGCAGGGAATGCTTTCCGTGGGCAAACATTAAGTAAAGAAGATCGTATAGTTCTTTTTGCAGACCCGCGGTCATCTCAAGGGCTTCGTCTCGGTTCTTACAAAGAGGGTGTCCCGCCGGATTATAATCCCTCAGTTTTAGTTTTGCCATTTTAATGTCCTAAATTCTTTAAAACTTTTATTTATAAGTTTTGTCTGATGAAGTACGACCCGTTTTCTAAGTTTCAATATATTCGGGTGCTTGTCTGGACTTTTTTCAGCTAGAAATTGATCTAATGAGTTCAATAAAATACTGTCGTTTTGAATCTGGCCGGCAATGTTTTGGATGCCTTTTAGACCAACTAAATCGAAATGACCTAAACCATTTGTCGCATTTAAAAAGTAGCTACGGTATCGCAATTTTTTAGCAATAATTCGAACTTGGTGAACTTCATTGGCGCTCCCTGCACTCATTTTTGTTAAAACCTGGTTGAACTTTAACATTGATGATTTTATTTCTTGCACAAGTAGTGACTGAATTTTCTTTTGACCTTTTTGCAATTCAATTTGTTCAATTTTTTTTACAACTTTATCGACACTCAATTTTTCATTCTTAAGTGAAATATCTTTCAGATGCCGATTCGCCTCTTTTTTTTTCCTTCTTTTTTGTTTGGCAATAAACCTTATGAAGGCGCTGTCATTTTTTAAATTTGGCGTTTCATTATTGTGTTTCTTTAGCATTTCGGCTTCAACTTGAATATCCCGCAAAGGACCCAAGTCTTTTCGGACTTTTTTGATTAAAGAAATTAAATATCTAGAGCGCTTTGTCGGATGCAGGGCATTTACCAAATTTAAAATGGCCTCCAATTTTCGCGTTGAAATTCGCAGATCATGAATATGACGATTTGATATTTTATCACGCGATAGATGCACTTGCTTTTTATATTTTTGCCATGAATTAATCAGTGAATGACTTAACGTTTGATCTTTTAACATCGGCGTTCCTTAGCATTATTTTAGGACTCTTTAATTTTACGGATCATAACCGGACTCTTTTATGAGCTTAGCCTCAACTGATGAGCAATTGCTAATACAATTACAACCGTTACAGTTTTATTATGCGGGTTTTTGATGTCAGCAGCAAATGCGCAAGCCCTGCAAATAAAATTGGATCCGCATAGTGAGTTCTAACAAACTCAGCTTGAGTTCTGTTAATTTTATTTCCTAAAATCTAACCGCCATTGACACAATGTGAATGCATTCCTTTTTTACATTATGCACGGCGCCTATATATGAAATACGAATCAGTAAGAGGGGAATAAAAGAATTTCCCGGGACTGTTTGACTCTTCTATTTCATCAAGACTGTATTTTATAAAATTTATTTTTGTTATCTTAGCTTTAGGTTTTAGTGCGCAGGGGCCTGAGGTGCGTAAGGCGCTAACACTTCAATCAGTCGATCACGCCTAATCGGTTTAGTTAAAAAGTCTGTAAATCCGGAAGTTTTACATTTCGCTTCTTCTTCCTTCATGGCGTGAGCCGTTAAGGCAATGATCGGTTTTGTAAAATGAGCGCATCGAAGCTGCTTTGTGGCTTCGTGCCCATCAAGAATGGGCATTTGTATATCCATTAGTACCACATCAAATTTTTCTTTTAAGGCGAGTTCGACGGCCTGCGCACCGTCTGAAACCATCGTAACCTTGGCACCTTCTTTACTTAGATACATATTAATTAAAAATTGATTATCCGGCGAATCTTCGGCGACTAAAATATTTAGGCGACTGAGAGTTGAGCCATCTTTGCGAAATTCAGTTCCTGCCATCGATATTATTTTCAATGCGTCTTTTCCAATTAGTTTTGCTTTGGGTAGTTGCGGACTGGTCATCGAAAAAATGAAGGTGCTACCGCCGCCACTTTGACTACCCGAAGAAAGGTTAAGCTCGCCGCCGAGCGCTCCAGAAAGCCGCCTCGACAAGACTAAGCCTAATCCCGTCCCGCCAAATTTTCGGGTCGTGGAAAGGTCTGCTTGGGCAAACGGTTTAAAAAGCCTGGCTTCTTGCTCGGTTGAAATACCAACTCCGGTATCGATCACTTTAAAAATTAAAATTGGATTGGCGTAGCTGACCTTCAAGTGCACGCTACCGACTGATGTAAATTTAAATGCATTACCCAGTATATTATTAATAACTTGGCGTAATCGAACCGGATCACTCGAGATCACGTCCGGAATCAGAGTTTCTAATGACAATAGAAACTTCACGCCATTTTCTTGAGCTTTAAATGTCATGACCGAATTAATATCGGCCAAAAGATCGGCTAAAGAAAATTCAATATTTTCAATTGTCATCATACCCGCTTCAACTTTAGTAAGATCTAAAATATCATCAATAAGCCTTAATAATTGTTGCGAATTTCGGTCAATAATCTCAGTGTAATCACGATTTTCCTTTGCACTATTTTCGGGATTCTTCATCAAATCAGTGAAACCTAAAATTGCGCCAATCGGTGTTCTAATTTCGTGGGACATGTTTGCCAAAAACTGGCTTTTTGATGAATTTGCTTGCTCGGCTAAATCTTTGGCTTGGTTCAGATTGACCAGTAAAGTGGTAATTGTATTAAGTTGTTCCTTTAGTTCATTTTTTTGTCGAAACAATTCAATAAAAATATTTACTTTGCTCCGTACGGCTTGCGTATCAAGGGGCTTCAGCAAGAAATCGACGGCGCCACTTTCATAACCTTTAAAGGCAAAACTTTGTTCTTTGGCCGTTGCCGTTACAAATATAATTGGAATATCTTTAGTTTTTTTAGAACCGCGCATCAGTTCGGCTAATTCAAATCCACTCATGCCCGGCATCCTCACGTCTAAAATTGCGAGGCAAAAATCGTGCTTCAACATTAATTCTAAAGCTTGGTTTCCCGATAGCGCTTGAAAAATTCGTACATCATCGCGTTTTAAAATTGCATCCAACGCTAATAAATTATCTTTTATGTCGTCAACAACCAGAATATCAAACTGCGCTCTAATCGTTTCAATAATTTCCTGATCCTTTGGCTGACTATTTATCATTGCATGACCGTTGATGGAATCCACACGCGAATTAAAGATAAAAGTTTTTCTAAATCAACTGGCTTCGATACATAATCGTCTGTACCGGCCTCGATACATTTCTCTTGATCGTCTTTCATGGCCTTGGCGGTGACCGCAATAATCGGCAACTGGGCAAAGCGTTTTTGTTTTCTAATTTGCCGTGTAGCTTCGTATCCGTCCATTTCGGGCATCATAATATCCATAAGGACCAGATCAATGAGCGGATCTTCGTTCAGTTTTTCTAAAGCTTCGTGACCATTTCTTCCCACCACGATAGTGGCACCTTTTTGCTCCAAGGCACTGGTCAACGCGAAAATATTTCGAATGTCGTCATCGACTAATAAAATTTTTCGACCTTCAAAAACCTGTTCACGACTGCGCACGATTTTAATCATCTGCCGTTGGGCCTGTGACATTTTGGCTTCATTGCGATGAAGCACTAAAGTGACTTCATCCAAAAGTCGCTCCATCGACCGCGCCCGTTTTAAAATGATGTGACTAGCCACCATTTTCAATTTTTTCTCATGATCGGGATTAACGGTTAAACCCGTGTATACCACGACGGTCGGAGGTGAATCCATTTTTTCCTGAGTCATTAATTCCAGCAAATCAATACATGATCTGCGCGGAACACTTAAATCAAGAATCAGGCAATCAAATGATTTTTCCTTCAACTGAACCATGGCCTCACTGGGCGTGGCCGCCATAAATGTTTCAGTGCAGGTATCTTCCAGTAAATGTAACAGACTGTTGCGTTGAGTTTCATCGTTTCCAACAATCAGAATTCGAGTCATTTTTTGAGTAAACTTAGCCTCTAGATTTTTGAAGGCAGTTTTAATTTCTAAGTGTTTAACGGGCTTGAGCAGAAATCCGATGGCACCCATCTGCATCGAAACTCGTTCATAATCAACGATTGAAATCACTTGCACGGGAATGTGCCGAGTTTTTGGATTTTCTTTCAGACGATCAAGCACGGTTAAGCCAATGTGATCGGGCAACTTCATATCTAAAATGATCGCACTCGGACTGTATTCCATAGCCATTTGAAAACCTTCATCTGCCCCTTGGCAAACAATACATTTAAATTTGAGCTCATGAGCTAATTCAAAAATAATTTTTGCAAATTCTAAATCGTCTTCAATAATCAGAATAGTGTGATCATCCGGACTAACGTTATCGCGATCATCTTCGAACGCAATTGGAAAGGCCTTGTTAGAATGCTTATGATTGATCCCATCTTTTCGGAAGAATGGCACAGTCGGCAATTCATTAGGCGGTAATAATTTATTAAAGTTTTCTGGTAGAATTAACGTAAAGCTGCTGCCCTCGCCGGAGGCGCTTCGAACTTCGATCGTGCCACCTAAAAGTTTAGCCAAATCTCTAGAAATAGAAAGCCCCAAGCCGGTGCCGCCGTATTTACGGTTCGTGGTGCCATCGGCTTGCCGAAAGGCTTCAAAAATGATGGCCTGTTGCTCTTTAGGGATTCCAATTCCTGAATCGCTGACTTCGAAAGCGATGTTCTCGGTTGAATGTCGGTACAATTTAATCTTCACGGCGCCGGTTTCAGTAAATTTAAGGGCATTTGAAATTAAATTTTTCAAAATTTGATCGAGGCGTTGTCGGTCCGTCATAAAAAACTGAGGCATATCTTCGGCATTAAAAACTTCAAAAATAAGTTTCTTTTCTTGCGCCAGAGATTGAAAAGTTTGCTTGATCCCTTCGATCACTTTATTAACCACTACTTTTTCAACGCGAATATCTAATTTACCCGCTTCAACTTTTGAAAGGTCTAAAATGTCATTAATTAAATTTAGTAAATCATTTCCGGACGAGTAAATAGACGCCGCATATTGAATCTGATCTTCAGTTAAGTTTTCTTTGACGTTATCCATTAATAGCTTTGCCAATATCAAGGAGCTATTCAACGGCGTTCGTAATTCATGCGACATGTTCGCTAAAAACTCGGTCTTATATTGGCTGGCGCGCTGAACTTCGGTCGCTTTTTCTTCGAGCAACACTTGCGCTTTATTCAGAGCTTCATTTTGAATTTGAACTTTTTTGCGTACATCAGACGTGTTAATCGCAATTCCAATATTTTCTGAAACGTGGCTTAAAAATATTCGTTGATGCTCGGTAAATGGATGGAGCGATCCCAGTTCAATGATACCGGTTACTTTATTTTCGTATAATATCGGGCAAATCAATAGTGACCGTGGCACAAGTTGTCCGAGGGATGATTCAATTTTATTAAAGTAGCTGGCCGGCACGTCTTCAATCAAAAGTGGTTGTTTATCAAGTGCGACTTGACCGACAAGCCCTTCTCCAAATTCGACAAATTTTTCAGACTCATTAATTTTAGATAGCGCGTAGCCGCTGACCATTTGGATTTTTTTATCGTCCGAGACTACATAAAATGCGCCAACTTGCGCATTTGTAAAAGGCACCAGATGGCTTAAAATACTTTGACCCAGTTTAGAAATAATTTGTTCTCCGCGCATCCGCTCGGAGAGGGCAATTTGTCCTTCACGCAAATAATCTAATTCGCGAAATTTCTCACGTAACGAAGCTTCAGATTGCTTTCTTTCGGTGATATCACGTTCCGTCGTCGCAATGCCTGTTAACATGCCTTTATCATCGGTTAATTTTGTATTGGTCAACCACACGTCAATAATGCGTCCATCTTTATGGCGGCGTTTCGTTTCTAAATTGATGACGAGCTCGCCGCGTTTCAGTGAGGCCAAAAAGCCGCGAGCTTCTTCTTGGTATTCTTTAGGGACCGTATCGACGATGTTCATACTTAAGGCTTCAGCTTGAGAATAGCCATAAATAATTTCGGCGCCACGATTCCACGCTAAGATATTACCCTCTAAATCTTGAAACGTAATCGCATCATTAGAATCTTGAATGACCGTCGCCATCCGCCGAAATTTTTCAAGTGAACCCATTCGTTCAGATATATCTCGCTCGGTCGTTGCAATTCCCGTTAATTTTCCAATATCATCCGTTAGTTTGGTGTTCGTTAACCACACGTCGATAATGCGCCCATCTTTGTGCCGACGTTTCGTTTCTAAATTTGTAACCAGCTCGCCCCGTTTCAGCGAAGCCAAGAAGCCACGCGCCTCTTCTTGATAATCTTTGGGCACGGTATCAACAATATTCATACTCAGCGCTTCCGCCTCAGTGTAACCATACATCAGCTCGGCACCTTGATTCCACGCGAGGATATTTCCATCTAAATCTTGAAACGTAATCGCATCATTAGAATCTTGAATGACCGTCGCCATCCGCCTAAATTTTTCGAGCGAACCCATTTTTTTAATCACCGCATTCGGAAGTTTAACTTTACGAATTGGCTTACTATGTCGGGATGTTTTTCTAGAGGATTTTCTCATGGCGCTCGATTCTAGTGAATTGAATCACCCCCCATTAGGCGTTCCATCAGACTTTAAGTCAGTAAGTTATTAAATTTAGTTTCCAATTGGCAAACTCTGAATGAATAAGACATCACCACGCTGCAGTTAGTTCTAGTGTCATTCCGCAAAGAATTTAACTAGACCTTTCAAGGCTAAAAGAATCAAATCTAATTAAATTATCCGTGACTTAGCCCGGGCTATCTCCGAAAGCGAACTGATTTCAAAGTTAAATCAAGTTTGGAAATTTCAAAATCATGTCTACAAAGACAATTATGCAAGCCCTGAGGAGCTGGTTACGTCGAAATTTCTGCGCCGTCGCAAATGCTCATTGAAACTTTTGATCAACTGATTAGCCAAGGTCTTTTTTCTGACCTAGCCTCAGCCTACGCTTATCTTAATCTAACTATCAACTGGGCCTATCAAGAACACGAGATTACATTTAATGAGTCCATTCATTGGGACCGACAGCAATCAAAAGTACTGAAAAATTTGGCGCGCAAAGGTTACTCAATTCAACAGATACTAAAAATGCTGAACTCAATCACCATGAGCGTTCAGATAAATGTTTTATCAGGCTTTGGCATAGAAAATCTTGGTCAGCAAGAAAGTGGCTTTAAAAATAGCGACTGGGGCGACATCAGAAAATTATTAAATTTGGGCTCAGTCGATTTTGCATCCTAATTTTCATTTTCATGGCTGCGAAGCACTGAAGCGGTCAATTGGTCAAAGATCGCCGTGGCTTCGGCTGGCAATGCGAAGTCGTATTTGGGAGGCGTTGGTACGTTATCTAGCGCGATTAACGCGTGCGTAAATTTATTTGCGAAATAACTGCTAAACTTTGCAAATAAGCGCTACCGCAATTAACTTTTTTATTTTAATTTAAATTATGGACGATAGTAAAAAAACACGCAAAAATAAATATCCCGCTGAAGGTATCACTTTAGAGATGATGGTCACCAAGCTCGTCGACGTTTACGGTTGGGAGCGGCTTGGGGAGAAGATTACAATTCGGTGCTTTACGCATGATCCGAGTGTGAAATCGAGTCTTACGTTCTTACGGCGGACTCCTTGGGCGCGGGAGCAGGTGGAGCAGCTGTTTCGGTGGCGGGATGATACTGGGTGGGATCCTCGGGATGATGTGAAGTAGCATGGAAATTTCATACGCCGCCACTTGTTCATAACCCACCCAAAAGTTCATTGTATATGGCGAGTAGCCAACGACACTTTTGAAGTTGAAAGTGCTAAGTACATGGGGAGTTGGCCCACTGAAATAAAAAAATATAATGTCACTCTGATCGCCGAGGTTCGTTACTTGAGCTCGTCAATGCTCGAAATTTTATTAAGCCCCAATGAAGACTATGATTCGGTACTAAGAATTAATGCTGACCCTTTCGAAATTGAAAATTTTGTTAGGACACTACAGTTGATTAGACCCGAGTTGAAAGTTGATTCTACGAAGCAAAAAGATTTTTTCGATATGTATTCGAAAATGATTTACATATTATTTGCTATCATTGCAGCGGCTACTATTATTCCGCTTTGGTTGGCTTCTATTCTGAAGTGATTCTTATGCGATTTTTATGTTGGTGTACCGTTAAGCTGTAATGTCTCGCCTCGCTCGATTCGTTATTACGAGCCGATTGGTTTACTGCCTTCGAGTGGGGAAGTTTAAGAAGTTTTACTTATTTGAATATTTTCCATCACATTTTGAAAATTAACTATTCTTCACATTTGATTTCAACGTATAAGCCATCGTCCTTTTCATTTTTAAGATTGACCTCACTTTAGTCCTCTATACTTCTTTTCTTTGATTTATTAACCTGACAGGTTGCCAGTTGTTCCTCAGTTACCCCGCTAGTATGTTTGCAGTTCAAGGCTCGGGTCTCTAGTTGCCATTTTCCCGTTTTTTTAGTCCACAAATTGCCATCTTTTTCGATCGTACCTTTTATTTTTTTACGTGTAAAATTGACCGTTCCGTCTTCTTTGATTGGCATCGCGTACTTAATATCCGAACACGTGCCATAACAACTGAATGTTTTCGCGCCATCGTGAATTGTCTTAGTCTAAAAGTTAGTTCGGGTAACAGCCTCACAAGATAACGTCATCGCTTGATCGATATTAAAGGTTTTTTGAAGTGTTTGATTTTCTAGCAAAGCCAATTCGCAAATTCCGGTCGGTACATACCCGAACTTAATTTGCGCGTCCTCTAGTTCTGCTCGGGGATCGTCCATACGAATCGTATTGCAAGTAATTACCCAAGAAATTGCCGCTTTAGTATCGAAAACAAGTTAGTAAAATTAATATAAAATAATAAATCAAATGTCCAATTTGCGCACAAACATGTCAACGAACTACCACCCGCTATACTTCCTACCCCAATTTAAGTGACACCGAACCATCTACGCGCTATCAATCGCTTTTAAAACGCCCGCGTAGGAGGCCCCAATGTCACGATGGTTCACTCTATTACTAATACTCGCATCAACCGCCTGTTCAACATCACCGAAAGCCCCAAAAGAAATACTAAGCTCGAAGACCCTACAAGAAATCGAAGTCACCCAGCGGCCCGAGGCCCCGAAATTCGCTTTTGAAGAATTTTACAAAACATCAGGCCTAACAAATTTTGATTTCAGTCCTGATGGCAAGACAATCTTTTTTTTAAAATCCGACGGTAAAGTTCGTAACATCTTTAAGTTCGACGTAAGCAGCAAAAAAATTTCGCAAGTAACAAAATACTCCGAAGCCATTAACTCGTTCAAAGTGGGGCCCCAAGGCCAATACCTCTATATTCAAAAAGACATCGGTGGCAGCGAAGTTTTTGATTTGTACCAGTTTGATTTAAAGAAATCTCAGTCGAAGCAACTTACTTTCGGAAAAGACGGCGAACGCAGTTACTTATGCGACATCGATAAAACGGGCTCGCGACTTTATTTTTCGCAAAGTCGCAATCAACGGGCTGCTTACGATATTAAATATGTCGATTTAAAAACTTTGAAAACTTCGGTTCTGGTCAATGCGGGCGATAAACAACTTTATTGCGATGCCTTGAACGCAAGCGGTGACAAAATACTTTTTC
>JACMNA010000039.1 GCA_014378765.1 Bdellovibrio sp.
CACCCGAAAGCTTTCCTCGTTCGACTTGCATGTATTAGGCACGCCGCCAGCGTTTGTTCTGAGCCAGAATCAAACTCTCCAGTTAAAAACTGTATAATTTAATAATTGCTTATTTAATGCCCTTTTTGAGAAAAAGGAGCGAAAAACGTTTTGAGTCTGTAATCCGAAGATTACGACTATATAAGTCCAAAATCTTTATAACTATTTAGTTTTCAAAGAACCACAACCGAGTCAACTGTTCTAAATGAGCCTAAGTCTCTGGTCAACATCTTTTTTTAACTTAATAAAAAAAACTTCGACAAAAGTTTTGGTGGAGGCAACAGGGATCGAACCTGCGACCTTCTGAATGCAAATCAGATGCTCTCCCAGCTGAGCTATGCCCCCATAGAACGTTGTGGAGGGATATTTTACTTTTTTAGAATTGCGGTCAATGGATTTCTTTTTATTGCGAGGATATTATTTGAATTGGCCTAAATAAGAAACAGAGAGATAGATGTTTACGCAACTGCTGCTGAGTGGTTGAGCAAAATCGAAGTCAACCACTTCTTTTCTGCCTGCATTTTGAACCCAATATTCACGGCACCAAACAAAATTGACTGGTAAACTTTCTTTAAAACTTCAACTTCAGACTTTGAATCGGCGTTTTCTTCAGTATCAAACAAATCTTCAATGGCTTTCGCGACACTGACGAGGTCGATCGTTGTTACAACTCGTGGAATACGAGCTAAATCAAATCCAACTAGATCAAGTGGTTTGAAACCGATAAGAGCTTTGGTAACTAAAATTTTAGTGCCTTGCTTGAAATTCACTTGGAGAAATCGTGAACCGTCGACGTCTTGACGATCTAAAACCTTCTCGACTTGAGCGAAATCGATGACGATTTGCTTTGAATCTTCTTTTTGCGTGAGTTCAAGAACTTCTTCGGTGAATGTATAATGAAATTGAGATTGGCTCTCGAGATAATTTAATACGTCGTTAATAATTTGAGCATTAGGCTGTGTGCTGAGTTTCTTCAAAGGTGCCTCCACGTATTTTTCTATCGACGGCTTAGGTTATTCACTTTAAAATATTTTTGTCTCAAACTAGGATTCGGAGAAAATAAATGAAAATAACTCGGTGGACGGCACAGATAGGTCCTAAAAAAGAAATTATTCTACAAATGCTGCAAGCTGAAGGGCTTGATTACACAGAAGTTGAAGTTGCGTCTGGTTCTAAACTGTCAAACTTACGTACAAACATGAAAGAGATGATTCAGATAATTGATGGTGAACTTATTTTTAATCTTTCAGGAACTCAATTTGTTTTGCGCGCTGGTGATAAGCTAGAAATGCCCTCGAATACTTTGTATTCTTATAGCAATATGCGTGGTGAGCATTGCAATTTTTTAAGTGCTAAAACGATTTAGTGTTTGAATAACTTTTTAAATTTAAAATAAAAAAAGCCGCTAGCTGCGGCTTTTTTTATTTTGTGAAATTTGGTTGGTTGGCAATTTAATAATTGCTTTACCGCCCGCAGGCTTCAACCTTTTATTATTCAAATGTCGTCGTTTTTTTATCGCCGACGATGGGTTGGATAATTCTTGGGGTTACAAATATGACGAGTTCACTTTTTGATTTATTTGCGCCGGCACCCTTGAATAAATGTCCAAGGATAGGAATGTCTTTTAAACCTGGTACGCCGGACACAGATTCGGTGGCCTGGGTTTCAAAGATTCCGCCGATAACGGCCGTTTGACCGTTTTTAACAATAACTTTTGTCTTGGCATTACGCTTATTTGGAACGCTGCCCTCGACTCGAGGTAAAAAAGAACGCTCAATATCCATATCTAAGGTGACGGTGCCTTCATTTGAGACCTGGGGGGTTACCTTGAGCATGACTCCCACTTGTACAATTTCAAATGATTTTGTAACAGTGGCTGCACCGCCCGTAGTTGGTGTTGAGGTTTCTAATTTTGGAATTAAGACGCCTGACGTTTGCGAAATGTTAGCCGTTTGGCTTGATAACACCGTAATCCTTGGCGATGAAAGGACTCGAACTTTTTCTTCTTGCTCGCCCAAATCTAGTGTTGCGTTTAAGTCTCCCAAAATGTCGAGTTGTCCCCACGTTAATCCTGCGCTTAACACCGAATTTGATAATCCTACCAATGGACTAATGCTAAGATTGGAACGATTGGCCGTCGTGGCCGTTGCGCTATTATTTCGCCATCTGACGCCGACACTTTTGGTGAAGGCTTCGCTGGCTTCAATAACTTTACCTTCGATCAAAACTTGTTGTGGCTGCGTATCAAGGGCGGCAATAAGCTTTTCAATTTTTAACATGTTGCTTTCAGTTTCGGTCACGATAATTGAACTGGTCCGCGAATCGGCAATAAGCCGGGCGCGCGAAGTGGGTGCCGCCGCTTCTTTACCGTCTTTACCTTCTTTGGCCCCGGAAGTTACCGCGGCACTAGTGTTGAATAAAAACTCACGGATTTTAGTTTCCATTTCTTTCATGTCCGCATACCCAATAAAAAATCGTCTAACGACTAAAGGCTCAGAGCTGCTTTTAGCATCGCGAATACGAATCGCATCGTCTTCTTCTTTCATGATGTCTTCAATGCGCGCGATACGAAGAACATTACCCTGGCGTCGGTAACCCAATTTTTTTGATTTTAGTAACAGAACCAGAGCTTGATCCCACGGAACTTGACGTAACTTTAGTGAGACTTTACCCGTTAAGCTATCATCTAGAATCATGTTCACGCCACTTTCTTCGGCGATGAACTTAATGGCGTCTTTCACCTCTAAATTATTTGTTTCGATTGAAATCTTTTTTCCGTAAAAACGATTGTTGCTGGCTAAAAAGTCTTCTAACGATTGCGAACTCATAATTCCTTCGGACGTTAAATCAGGATTCACATCATTATTGGATTGGCCTTGAGACGCGCTTTCGGCTTGGGCCGCCTTAGCTTTTTGCGCCACGTATTGCGGGTTTGCTGCGCCCACAACTAATAAGGTATTTCCTTCGGGCTGGACGAGGGGCTCTGGCGAACCGGGACGCAATTGAATGACGAAACGAGATATCTTCGAATTTGGTTTTTGGTAAATATCGATGGCGCCAATCGAAGAAGCCATGTCTTTGGTATTTAGAGAACGTTTTAATTTTTTTGGTATAACCGTGTTTTGGACTTCAACTACAAGCTGATTCGTGGCCGAATTAATTCGTGTTGTGTACTGCAAAGGATTATTGGCTTTAATAATAATCGTTCCGCCATTTTCATTTGATTTATAATCGACAGAATTAATTTGGCTGACGACATCATTCTGCGGTTGAGATGCAGCTAACTCGGGCGCTGGAGTTGGTTCGGGCACTACGGCGGGTGCTTGTTGTACGATCTCGGGGGCTGGCGACGGAGCGAGAGTCGCCGCGATGGCCGCGGGCGGAGCGGCATCACCCGCTTTATTTAATTCATTCTCAAGGGCTAAATCACCTTCGGCCACGTCAGCCGGTGGGCTGTTTTGGTCGAAGTTTGAAAATTCATCTTTGACTGAATCGTTCGTTGTCGATTGCGCAATGGGGGGAGAAACCGTCGCGGCGTCATCATCGAGCGACAGTTCGTCATTACCCGCGCCCTTGCCCGCTTCGGCGCTTGCGGACGTTTCGGCTGTGGCGTCAGTCGCAAAATCATCTTCCGACTCGATTTTAGTAGGCGTTGCGCAGCCAAACGCAAACATTAACGCGACGGATATTAAGTAAACTCTTATTTTAAACACTAATCCTCCTTGACTAGCTTTCGGATCATTTTTTTAACTTCAATTTTAAAGGCGTCTTGTTTTCAATGACGATGACTTCACCGTTATTGATTACGTTTAAGACGCCACCGCCATTACCAATACGGTCATTAACTTGCATCATGTGAATACTATTTTGCTTATCTAAAAACATAGCCTTTGGCCTTTTTACGTCCCAGATGATACCAACTAGCTGATAAGATGAAATCGGCCAGCGACGAATGGGCTCAACTGCATCGTCGATTATATTGGCGTCAGTTTTTGTAGCCATCGATTTTTCTTTCATTCGATTGATAATGTACTGGGGTAATCTAAAGGGATCACGTAGAGCGAGCCCATCTGAATCTTCATGCACATTTTCAGCGGCAAGGGCTAAGGTTGAAAAGAAAAGGATTAAGCAAAATGAAAAAAATGTGGCGGTCATTTTCATTTTTTCACCTCAGCGGTTTTAGCTGGTGCGACGGCGGGGGCCTGCTTAAATCCGACGACTTCGCCGCGAAACTTGATGAGACTGTCGTCAGGTTTATCCGAATTTTTTTCGATTGTGAAATTTCTAACTTTAAGAACCTTTTCTTCTTTAGATAAAAGTTCTACAAAATGGATCAACTGTGAAAATGTGCCGCTAACGGCAATATCAAATGCGATTTCATCAATCAGTTCGGAGCCGGTGCCCGGTTTTTTTGCGACCGGTGCCACGGCTAATCGAGATAAAAGGGTAATCTTAACGTTGGCGCCAACGGAAGCTCGATTCACGAGCGTCGAAAGCTCGGTGTCTTTAAATTCATTTGGGATTTTTGATTTCAAGACCTCGAGATTTCGGGCTAATTGCAGGATGTTACCTCGCATCTCTTCTTCTTTTTTCATAGTTTTTTCAATATCGGCCCGGCGCGCTTTTTCAGCCGTGATTTGACCTTGCATACTAGTGATTTGCTGTTCAATGTTGGCACCCGCATCAAAGTATAAAAAGTAATAAGCAACGGTTAAAAAAACTGCGGCAATCGCTAACCGAGAAATTGAAAGAGTTGCTAAGGCTTTTACCAATTTCATCGGGTACTTCCCGCATTATTAAATTGGGCTTTGATCGTAAACAGCGTAGTCGTAATGCCCAAACCAAATGCGTCGCTTTTTATATCTTGGTTGACCGGGCTGATGTTAATTAAATACTCGGCCGAGCTGAGACGCTCGAGAAATTTAGAAATATCTCCTGGTACGTCACTTTCGGCGCTGATTAATAATTCAGACTCTTTAAATTGAAGCTTATTAATCCAGATTGTTTCTGGCGTTACCCTTTGCAAATGCTGAAATAATTTAAATTCATTAGCTTTATCTTTTGCCACTAGCTCAATGAAATTCATTTGCGCATTAATTTTTGCTTGTTCTTGTTCGTACTTTTTAATTTCGTCGGCCAAACCTTTTTTGCTTTCATTGAACGAATTAGTATCGTTATAAACTTGAGTCAATTGGGCCAGCTTGGCATTTAGTTCGGGAATGATCTGGCCTTCGTATAAAAAAAGACACAGCGGTCCGATTAATAAAACCACCAATCGCTTAATAAATTCAATCGCAACTCTATTTTTTTCTTCATCGGTCGAAAATGTAGAGCTAGAGGAAACGGCCACGCCGTCTGCCGCAAATGACTTTAGTAAATTAATCTTAATCATTTTTCACCTTTGCGAATTCCGAGTCCGCAAGCCACAGCGACAAAGGGGGCAATTTGTTGCATGTAATGAGGTGTCAATTTTTTATGCCCCGACTTTACTTTTAAGTAAGGATTAAGAACTTCGAATTGGAGTTTTAGCGCTGAATTTAAATGTTCAATTAAGCCGGCCGTTAAACTAGCGCCTCCCGTAAAATAAGCTTTGCTGATTGTTAAACCATTGGCTGTTGCCGTATAAAAATCAATACTGTTTCTAATTTCTTCGGTCACAAATTCAAGGGCAATATTCATAAAAGTGCGCGTCTCTTCGGGCACTTCTTGGTTTTGGCTTTGTGAAATTTTAAGCGATTCTGCCTCTTCGAAAGTGACTCCCATATTTTTACTGATCTCATTTGTGAAATGAAATCCGCCAACGGGTATATCACGCGAAAAAATAACTTCGCCTTGAAATAAAACTAAAAAATTTGTGATGTTTGAGCCGAAATTGAAAAGCGCCACGGGCTCGCTCGTTTTTCCATAATTAAGTTCGAATATATTCGCTAAGGCCAAGCTACTGACGTCGAGAATTGAACATTTTAATCCCGCCTGGCTAATGGCCTGCAAGTAATTCAAAATAAATTCATTTTGTGCGGCCACGACAAGTAAATCCATATTTTCTGCACTTTGTGAAAAAGGCAAAATGTGATGATCGAGTGTGACTTGGCTAATGTCGAATGGTAAGTACTGCGCCGCCTCGTAGCGGACTTGCTCTCGAATATTTTTAGGATCAACTCGCGGAATAGATATTTTTTTAATGATGACGGCGGTTCCCGATAATCCGACACACGCTTTTTTAAATCGAAATGAATTTTCTTTGAACGCGGCCTTAATGGACTCTGCAATTACGATTGAATCAATAATTTCACCATTGGCCATTGCTTGCGCCGGGGCCGGAATGACCGCAAAATTATCAAGCATGGCCCCGTCTTTGGTGACGGTTAATTCGGCGAGCTTAATTGAGCTTGACCCGATGTCGAGTCCGATAATCTTCTTGGATGAAATAAACATGCTGAGATCAACTCCCCATATTAGATTATTGATTCTCAGCCTTAGGTCTGTCAAAGAATGCGAGCCCAGGCTAGTCTAGGACTAGGGCGAATTGATATTGAATTCTTCTTCTACTGTGACAATGCCGGAAAAAATAAATCGACGTACCACAAACCTACCGACTTAAGTCCAAACATATAAAGTAGCGCACCGAAGGCTAAGAACGGTCCGAATGGAATCATGGTTTTTAAACCATCTGAATTTTTTCGTGAAAGTAAAATTCCAACCACGCTACCAAAAACCGAAGAAGCCAAAATAATAAATGGAATTGATCTCCAGCCCAATAAACTTCCGAGCCAAGCTAAAAGCTTAATATCTCCCCCGCCTAAACCTTCACGCCCAGTGAAAACGAAGTAAACGTACGCAACAAGCCAGAGCACGCCGCCACCAAAAAGCACGCCAAGAAAGGCGTCAAGAAATTCTCGCTCTGGATTTAACAAGGCACCAACTAAGCCGATGGCCAATCCACCCAATGTTATTTCATCGGGCAAAATCATGTGATCTAAGTCAATAAAGCTGGCGGTGATTAGGCCCCAAACTAAAATAAGGTATTCAAAAGATAACCAGGTTACATCGTAGAAATAAACTATTAGCGCGAAGCAGGCCGCCATAATAAATTCAACTAGTGGATACCTAATTGAAAACTTCTCGTGGCAATTAAAACATTTTCCATTTAATAAAAAATATCCAAAGAGAGGAATATTATACCGCCAGGGCACCGTGGCTTTACACTTCATACAGTGGCTACGGCCTAGAAGCGACAATTGCTCGGGCAAACGGTAAATAACGACATTGGAAAAACTTCCGAGCGAAGCTCCAAATAAAAACGCCAAAAATACTTCGAAAAATTTAAGGTCAGACAATTTCTTTCCTTTTGAAAAAATGCGAGGCTACAAGCAGCCAAAAAAGTGTCCAAGCCAAGCAATGGGCGGTGGCCCATGTCAGATCAGAAAAATTTGGCGGATTCACGATGAAGTAATACGACTTCCAATTAAATAGATAAAAGCGCGGCACGATTGTATCTAGAACTTCGGTCATTTTTTGCATTTGACTGTCTTGTAGACGCCGAACGAAATATTGCAGATCTGGCACCGAATAGCAAAGCACCCAATAACAGAACCCCGCACCTAACGCCAAGATCGGACGTACAATAAGGCCCATCGCTAGTGAAAAACTAGAGATGACTAAAGCCTTAAGTAAACAACTAAATGCTGAAATTGCAAAGCCGCCGAATAACTGAATTGATTCTGAACTTAAGATAAGCGCTAGGCTAAAACCAAAAGTAAAAATAAGATTTAATATGAGCAGAGTACCCCAGGCTCCCATAATTATATGCCACCGAGGCAAAGGACGCGCTAAAATAACTAGTAAAGTTTTGCGATCAACCTCGCGCTGAATAGCATGAGAACCAATCAAACTTGAAATTAGTAAAAGGCCCAATTCTAAGCCACCCAGACCAAAATCAAATAACAGCCGCTCTTGAACCGCAAAAGTTAAAGAGCTTAGCAAATGACTAAATCCGATAAATAACAAAGATACAAATATAACCAAATAGAAAAATTTAAGTCTAATCCATTCGCGCGCACCCAAAACAGCTAGAATATGAATTGATTTAAAGCTACTCATGAGTTGCTGCTTTCGGGTAATTCAATTTTAAATTGGCGGTACGCTCCCTCAAGCGTGGCGAAATCTTTTTTGAAGACATCAAGTGCGCCTGCATATTCAACCTTGCCTGAATGAATAATAACTAATTGGTCACACAATTCATCAAGATCTTCAAGCAAATGGCTACTCATCAGCACCGTCATTTTTTTTTGCTTTAAGTTTCTTAGAATTTCTTTGATTAGAATTCGTCCATCCGGGTCTAAGCCAGACATCGGCTCGTCTAAAATTAAAAACTCGGGCTGCATAATGATAGCCTGAGCAATGCCAATTCGTTGTAACATTCCTTTTGAATAATCTTTAAGTTTTTTATATTTTGCATGCGATAGCTTCACCTGCGAAAGCACTTCTTCGGCCCGTTCGGTAAAGCCTTCGGAGGTATTCTTTGTTAATTGCCAATGCAACTTCAAAAATTCTAGACCCGTCAAAAATTCATGAAAAAAAGGCCGCTCGGGTAAAAAGCCAATTTTTTGCCGATGCTCGAGCTTATACTTTTCACCGAAAAAAAGTATCTGTCCTGAGTCAGGAAAGATAAATTCAAGTAAACATTTAATTGTCGTTGTTTTGCCGGCACCATTAGGCCCGATGAATCCTACGAACTGCCCCTTATCGACAGAAAATGAAATATCTTTTAAAACTTTTTGAGGGCGTTTGTAAAAATCAGTTTTAAATGTTTTTTTTAAATTAGAAACTTCTAAAATCTTCATTCTTATAATTTCACTTTAACTTCAAAAGCATCCGACATCTCCCGCACGGGATCATATTGCTTTTGCGTGGCCGGCATTAATTCGCCGTGCCCTAAAATTTCGTGCAAAAGTGATTGCGGCGTTGATTCGTTCTGAATTTCAATCATATGGTACATGATTTCGTGAGTTAACTTAGGATTACGATCGTAAAAAGCCTGACGAACGACAAATGGATCGTTGGGAATAGGCTCGCTGACCCATAGCACTTTGTACTTAACTGATTTAATTTTACCAAACCGAGTCCAGGCGCCTTGAGTTCCTTTTTCATCATCGGCAAATACCGCAATAACATCGGCTTTTTTATTTTCTAAGGCTTCGACCGAGCCCGCGTGGTTACCAGAGAATTCGACGCTTTTGAAACTGCTTTGCGGCAATTTAATCTTGCGCAAGTAAACTTCAGGATACAAGTAACCCGATGTCGATTTTTCATCAACAAACAGAATTCGTTTTTGCTTGAGATCGTTTATTTTTTTTATTTTTGA
>JACMNA010000040.1 GCA_014378765.1 Bdellovibrio sp.
CGCCAAAGAATAATTATGACTATAATTGGCGCGTGCTTATCGTTGAAGATGAACCGTCGATTGCCGAAGGAATAAAGTCAATCATTGCGCCCCCGCAAACCGTTATTCCCATTCAACGCTCAAGCCGTCAACGGTCAAATGAATCGCTTACTAGTCAAGAACTGCATCAGCAGGTTCGCAAAGATCAGTTTGAAATCGTGTGGGCTAAAAACCCGACTGAAGCTTTACAACATATTAATGATTCAATCGCAAAAAATAAGCCATTCGCCATGGGCTTCTTCGACGTGTTATTAGGTGGCGACATTGATGGTATTGAGTTAGTTCGTCAAATTCATATCATGGATCCTAAAATTTACGCCGTTTTTGTCACCGCTTACCACGATCGCACGGTTGATTCTATTAATCAGATTTTAGGCCCAGATAAGTCAGACCGCTGGGACTACATGAACAAGCCGTTTACGGATGGAGCCATTTTACAAAAGGCCCGAAACGCCGTTTCAATGTGGAATTTGAAACAACAAAAAAACTTACAAGATGAACAATTAGCCGAAGCCATGAATTTATTATTGCAGGGTGAGCGGGCCAATACCGCAGCGGCCGTGGGCCGAAGCGTAGCACATGAATTTGGAAACTTATTAATGCATATTATTGGCCACGCCGAAATTGCATTAGTTAAAGGTGATATTTTTACGATGCAAAAATCACTCGGCACCATTCTAAAAGCGGGCGAAACGGCATCCGCAGTTTTGAATAGCTTTAAGCGCTTTCATAATCCTGAACACAAACCTGAATTTAAAAATGTGAATATTAATCAAAGTATTGATGAAGCTATTGAGTTGATGGGTCACGAATTTAAAAAACATAGCATTAAAGTCACCCGCCCCGTTTATCATCAGTGCAGTATAGAAGCCAACCACCACTCACTCGTGCAAGTTTTTATGAATTTGTTTATTAATGCTTCGCACGCGATGCCCCACTCGGGTCAAATTGATGTTTCGGTTAAAAAAATTAATGACCCAATCGCGCCCGAGAATGCTTGGGTCGAAATAAAAATTCGGGACCACGGCCCTGGAATTCCTGAAAAAATTCTACCGAATGTAATGGATCCGTTTTTTACAACTAAGGGATCTCAAGGCACCGGTTTAGGCTTGGGTATTTGTAAAGAAATTATTCAATCCGAACACGACGGTGAATTTCAAATATCTAATCACCCGGCGAAGGGTGTTGAAGTGGTTATCAGATTAAAAGAAAAACGCGAGGTACCCGAATGAGCCAACTTAAAATCGAGCGGTTAATTGTTTTAATTGCCGACGATGACGAGCAAGTTCGTGAGATCATAAAAGAGTATTTAACTATTTTTGGATTTAAAACTTTTATTGAAGCTAAAGACGGCTCGGAAGCTTACCGCTATGTGCTAGATACGATTCAACGTATTGACCTAATCATTTCTGATTGGGAAATGCCACGCACTGATGGCTTAACCTTGTTACGCGCGGTTCGAACGCATCCTACGCGCAGTCAAACGCCATTTATCATGATAACCAGTCAGCAATCGCAAGAAAAAATGAAGATAACAAACGCAAAAAAGCAAGCGGTCGATTGTTATATTATCAAACCGTTTCGCGCCGACGTGCTTAAAGAAAAAGTAATTCAAGCGCTTAAATTAAATGTGAAAGATAAAGCTTCTTAAAGCTAAGCAATGATCACCAATCGGTCTTTCATTATTTTAGCTCTCTCCATACTAAGTTCAGCGACTTTTGCTGGTACTTTCACCGAAGAATTTACTTCGACAACTTTTAAAGACACGGCGACCGCCGTTTGGAATACTGCTAGTGGCAAAGTACACCCGACCCTTAGAATTAATAATTATCAACTTGTACCGGCCGGAGCATTTGCTTCAGCCGATTTTGACGTCGGCGACGGCAGTCACGGCGTTTTTGATTCAAGCACGTACGCAAATTTTGGAACTGTCGTGGGCAGTACAATTACCATTGATGCCGCAATTTTTCCGGCCCTTAAATTGACGCAATTTAATTTGGCGCCGGGATTTGTTTTAACAAGCGTCAATGGTCCGCTGGTGATTTACAGTTTATCGACCATCTTAATTGACGGAACTATTCAGTGCAGCGGCACAACCGGAGGCAACGCTGCGGGCGCAGGCGGCGGAGCTGCGGGACTTGGTCGTTGCGGCGGACAAAATGGCGGCGTGGGCGGCAATGGTACGCAATCGGGTACAAAAGGAATTCCACTTGCCGGGGCGGTGACTGGTGGTGGTGGCGGAAATTATGTAGGCGCAGCTCCCGGTGCAGGCGGTGGTGGTGGCGGTTCTTACGCGGGTAACCCGGGTCAAGCCGGTCAAAACTCGGCGCCCAACACTTTAGGCGCTGGAGGTACGACCCTCGCTGATCATAGTTTTACAATTTTAACGGGCGGCCCCGGTGGTGGTGGTGGTTCCGGTTCCAACACTGAAGGCGGAGCCGGTGGTGGTGGTGGTGGCGGCACAATAATAATTCACGCGGTGGGTGATGTTACGGTTTCTGTGACGGGACTCATTTTGGCAAAAGGCGGAAATGGTGGAGCGGCTGTTTCGGGCGGTGGTGGTGGCGGTGGTGGTGGCGGTTCCGTTCAAATATTTACACCAGGTCAATTTGCTTTAGTGCCCGCTGGATTTCCCATTGATGTTAGTGGTGGCGCAGGCTCAGTGCCTTCTCTTGCGGCCGCGGGCGATGGTGGCGCCGGCAGTTACGGTCGCACTTGGGATGTATCAAATACTTTTTCGGGAGTGGGCTCAGAAAGCAATGCTTCTAGTTTAAATGCTGTCGGAGTTGTCCAATATACGACCGCGGCACGAAACGTAATTTCCAAAAGTTATGATACGCAATCAACCGAATCCACTTTTCAATCCATTAATTCGGTACCCATTACCAGCGAAGTTGTTTTTGAAGTTGCGGGTAGCAATGATAATTTCGCCGTTGACGATACCGGATTTTTACCTACTACTCAGATTAACTTGTTGAATGCAAAAAGATTCGTGAAGTTTAGAATGACGTTAACGAACACAAACGCCACGACCCCCATGCAAATCGATCAAGTACAAATTAATTACCAGTCGCCAACACCCGCTGATAAAGAAAATTTTAATTTTAAGGGCTGCGGCCTCATTCACGCTGGGCCACCACCCGACCGCGGTTTAATGAATATTCTTATTACGATGCTATTGTTATTGCTTCCGGTGATAGTTTCTAGCCGCTTAAAACTAAGTAAAGCTCACGCTAAAAATAATCGAATCCAATCAAAAGATTAATTTGAACTTGCGTTGAAGTCTGCGAACTTTTTAATTGGTAAAGCGCATTGCCCGATGTACCAAGGTAGTATTTCATTTTTTTCTCGCCCGATGAAAAATAATATTTATATTCATAATCGAAATTCAGCTCGTAGGCTTCTTTCGAGTAAAGCAAGCTCAGGCCGACTGATTTTAGATTAGCTTCAGCGGAAAAAGCAGAGGCTAGCGAAATTTTCGGTCCAAAGGCTATGATTGGCGTTAGAGCCATACTTTCACTTGAAGTTCTAATCGGATAAAAACTTTCGTGGGCCACAAAACCAAATCGATAATTTCGATTTACCGGCGCGCGTTCAACCTGCAGCCAAGTCTCACTTAAATTTAAACTTTTTTGTAAGGCAAATTCTGAGGCCGGAGTAGGTTTGAATTCTTGTTGTGAGCGTTTCAGAGTAAATTGGTAGATATGTCTTTCGACCTGCGCCGTTTGATACTGCAATTGCAAACCCAGCGGAACGCCCCCAGACAAATTAAGTTTTATATTCTCTGCGCCATTGGCTTGAACATTTTTGTAACCTGGCATCCAAGCGAAGCCCCAGCTAGAATTGGGTTTTGTAATCACCATGACTTCAGCCACCGGCTCTGGTTTTGCCTCGACGAGTAAGGCCTCTTTCGGCATCACTGCCTTCGCGGGAAGGTCAGCCACCGGTGGTGTCACAATTAACGGTGAGACTTTCGCCACTTGCACTTTTTTAATATCTTCTAACTTTATTTCTAATGCTTCCGAAAAATAGCCTAGCTTACCTTTGGCCGAAGTTCCCGCCACGCGCCAAAAATATTTTTGATATTTTACATTTCTCCAAGTAAACTCAAGTGCTTGAACTGTTTCCATTAAAACGGGGTTTCTAAAGTCGGGCGTCGCCGAAACTTCAATCGTGTATTTGTTTGCCCCCGGCACTGGCTCCCACTGGAATGTTATATCGTATTGGCTTTTGGCTTCGGCCCGCGATTCAAAAAGCTTTAGCCACATATTTAATTTTTTAAATAACAATTTTCCGCTGGGTCTTTCTGAATAATCTAGATCAAATAGCTTTGGAGTTTTTAACTGCGGCGCCGGCAAAGGCTCTTCGCGAATAAAAACCGGACTTTCATAAAAGGCCGGCACGCGAACACCTTCCGCATCGATGCCTTCAACCGTCCAAGAAAGGTCTTGGTCGTTATCAAATTGCATCTTGAACGCGTTATCTTCTAACGGCTCAGATTTTTTTACGGGCACGATTGAATCTTTTGATTTGAAAACTAATTGATAATTTTTTATTCTCGATTCACTGGTCCAAACAAATTCTACCGGACGACCCGCCGGAATTCGATCACGTGGTAATGGTTTTTTTAAAAAAATTCTTGGTGCACGCCAAACTTCAATGTTCTTGCTTTCAGAAAATCCATCAGTTCCACTTAACCGAACTTTATAATTACCGAGTTTTAGGGGCACTTGTAACGTCGAGCGATCGCTTGAAATATTTTGTGTTACCTCGGCTTCACCCGCCTTTTGCACAATCACCGCCGAAGGTTCTCCCTGCCAATCAAGTTGAACTTGCCCCTGCTCTTCGTAAACGTAAATTCGGATGGGTTTTTTATCTTTCCACTGCAGGTCTTTGTTTTTAGAAATGGTCTTTATTTCTTTGTCGGTACCAAGTTTAAATATTTTTGAATCACCTAAAGATTGTGTACCTGCCGCGGTCTGAAGCTTAGCCTGCCCCGAAATAACTTCAAATTCGTAAGAGTCTTTATCTTTTCGTAGCGAAATCTCTGACCCTTTTTCTAAGTTAACCACCCAATCGTCGCCTTGAATAACGGCGGGATTAGTTGGATTACGAGCCTTAAAATCACCCTTCGCAAAGCGCAAGCGAATTTCTGATTTCGTTTTATCATCGGGTTCTTCAATCGTAACTAAAGTATTTTCTGAAAGTTGCAATTCAGTTTGATCATTCAAATAAAGTTTAGCGTTACTCTGCGCTAGAGTTAATATTGAATCTTTGTAATACAAAATATCTTTTTCTTTGGCGCCTTCCCAAATAAGTGAATTGGCCCCACGACGTTTTAAATCGTCGTTCGCTTTCATCACGAAGCCCGCTTCTTTAAGCCCCACGCCCGAATGTTTTTTAGAAAAGTAATCAACGTGGATCCATTGCAAGTCAATCAGCAGCCAGCCGACTTCCACAACAAGTAAAAATAAAATAAAGATAATCCAATGTCGATCGGATAGCCTTGTTTTCACTAGCTTTTTATCGGCTTTTTAGCAGGTAAAAGTGACGGCTAGGTCATTTACTTCGCACGTGACCTTGGTCTATATTATTCAATAAGTTAAATGCGTTTACGAAAAATAATGCGCAAAAGATTGGTCGTCCTTGTAGGACTTGAACCTACGACCTTCCCCATGTCATGGGGACGCGCTACCAACTACGCTAAAGGACGATTTATTGTTTGTAAAAATTAACAGCTTTTGGCTTTATATACAAGCTTGCGAGCACGAAGACTTGCAATCTGCGCTGGGGTTGATTACACCTTTCGATTCATGAATGATTTCAGCATTTTACCCATTTTACTGACCGGATTACTTGTTGCCGTTTTGCACGCCGCAATTCCTACCCACTGGTTGCCGTTTGTGATGGCATCACGTACGCAAAAATGGACGTGGCGAAAGACACAGTCGATTTTATTAATTGCGGGTATGGGTCATGTGATTATGACGACGCTATTAGGCGCTTTGCTTTTTGTTTTGGGGATGGGCGTTTATCATAATATCGAAAAATATTTTACACTGGTGGCCAGCGTTTCGATTGCGTCTTACGGCTTTTATCAAATTTATCAGTATAAGGTGGGTCACCGGCACACGCACTGTGAGCATGGACATAATGAGCACCATCATTTGGAAGAGCTTAAAGAAACCTCGAAAGATGGTTGGGCTATCTTAAGTCTACTATCGCTCTTAACATTTTCTCCGTGCGAAAGTTTTTTACCCATTTATTTAACTTCGGTGGGATATGGTTGGCGCGGTTTTGTTATGTTAAGTGCCGTGTTGGCCGTGGGCACATTAGTGACGATGCTCAGTTTTGCCTGGGTGTCGGCGAAGACGATTGAAAAATACAAATTAGATTGGTTAGAAGAGCACGAAAAATTAATTATCGGCGTGGGGCTGGTTCTACTAGCGATCGTCGTTTATTTCTTAGAGCGGCAGCATTCAATATGAAAATAATTATTCCGTGGACCGAAATCGATTGGACCTCGACGCGCTCATCGGGTGCGGGCGGCCAACACGTGAACAAAACCAATTCGGCCGTGCAATTGCGATTTTCAATTTCTAATTCACAAGTACTCAATGAAATCGAAAAGCAAAAATTATTAACTCGCTTGGCCTACCGGCTGGTTCAGGGCGACGAGATTTTAATTCGAAATGAAAACGAACGCGATCAAAAAAGTAATAAAGAATCGGCATATAAAAACTTAAATCTACTCATTATCAACGCACTGAAAGATCCCAAAAAGCGCGTGGCGACAAAGCCTAAAAAAAGTTCGATTCGTAAGCGCTTAGAGACTAAAAAAATTCGCGGTGAAATCAAAAAAACCCGCTCTGATAAAGTTAAATGGTAGATGCTTCTGTCTAAGAATTTTACACCCTAAAAAAAAGGCTTGGTTCTCGCTTTTCGTTCCCATTGTCAAAATTTCTAACAGCTTATAGGCTCATACTAATTCCATTGTAGCTAATACCCTTTGCTGGTGGCCTTCTTTCTGCTGATAACCATCATATGGAAACACG
>JACMNA010000041.1 GCA_014378765.1 Bdellovibrio sp.
AGTAACGGTGACCGTTCAGAAAACGCCGACTACCAGTACGGTAAACGCCGCCTGCGAGAAATCGATAAGCGCGTTCACTTTTTAAAAAATCGCATGGAAGATGCCGAAGTCATTGATCCCACGAAGATTAAATCTGACAAAGTTGTTTTCGGTGCCACGGTAACCATAGAAAATGAAGACGGCGAAGAGCTTAGTTACCAAATTGTTGGCGCCGATGAAATTGATATTAATCAACATAAGATTTCTTGGAAATCACCGTTGGCTAAAGCGGTGCTAGGCCGCAAGCTTGATGATGAAGTGAAGTTGCAGAAACCTACGGGCGAAGAACTGTTAACGATACTTAATATCGAGTACAAATAATCTAAAAGCACCCAGTTTCTCGAATGAAACGTCTCAAAAAAAATCGAATCTCATTGTGACCGCCTATCTAGTTTTCACTGTCTAATGATTCTTTGACAACATCTTCACCTATTGATTTTTAACTCTACTATTGAGGTCTCATGCAGAGACCTCAATCATTCCATGGGCTTATCGCGGCTTTCAAAACTGGTCTTTATCTTGAAGGTTAAGGTGTATCAGGTTGTCTTAAAACGGAGGTTTTTATGGATCAAATTAAAATGAGATTTTTTGCTAAAAAGCTTGTTTTAGTAAGCGCATTCATAATGGTTATGATCATCAATCAGGCGTGTCAGTTGCGGCCGTCGAAAGCGGAACTTGTTGATCAAGATACGATTCGCATTAAGCATGCGCATGAACTATTAAAGAAAGATTATAAGTCTTCCGACTTGGCTCATTTCGAAGGTGATTTGAAGTTGGCTAATTATGTGCAAAAATATATTAATGGTGAAAATTCAAAATTAAATTCGAATGACCTTACGCAAAGTATTTTAAAATTAAGTAAGAAGCATGGTTATGACCCTATCTTTTTGCTGGCGGTGATTAGAACCGAAAGCCAATTTAATCCTAATGCGATTGGCAGTGCCGGTGAAATTGGGTTGATGCAAATCAAACCCGATACGGCAGAATGGATTTGCAAGAAGCATAAGATCAAATGGTTAGGCGCCGCGAAGTTAAAGAATCCTCAGTACAATGTTTTAGTTGGGGCCCATTACTTTGAATACTTAAAGAAAACGCTGAAGTCTCAAAGTGCGCGATATATCAATGCCTATAATATGGGAATCAATAACTTGCAGCGTCTACCGGCCTCTGAGCGGAATGTGGGTCCCTATTACGATAAGGTGATTAATAATTACTTATTTATCTACTCGGAGCTTAAGAAAATTCGTGAATTAATCTAATTTTTAGTTGAGTCTCTAAGGGTCGGCCGGTCAGCATGCCTAATGCTTAAAACCGGCCCTACCCAAGGAGACCATGAGATATTTAATCACCACGCTTTTAATTTTGTTGGCCTTTCAAATTCAATCTGTAAACGCCGCCGACTTGCCCTATCTTGATAAAGAATTTGCCTGCTTTAATGAAGCCGATGCGAACAAATACATAAAAGATTTTAATATTGATGTGGCTTCATTTGGCGGTCGCGAGTTATGCGATGCTAAAATTGATACGAAGAAATTACTAAATGATATTGAAATTGTTGCGCGTGGCCAGTTTACAACCGCCGGGCAAAATAATTTAATTCGCGGATTTGTAGATGCCACAAAATATTACGATTGGATGAAGCAGCAAACTCGCGGCGTAACTCGCGGTAATGATGTGCCCTACGCAACGGCTTACAATGCCGGGGGTTACTTCACCATGCAGGATGGTTGGGCGAAGTTATCAACTTTAGGCCGCGTCGGAACTTTTATTCACGAAGCTCGCCACACCGAAGGTTTTCGTCATATCAGCTGCAACCAAGGAACTTACCAAGGCACGGGCTTACCGGCTTGCGATACTAATTATAATTATGGCGGTTCTCACGCCGTTGAAATGGAATATTACGCACGCGTCAGCGTTCAAGGACAAAATTTTCACCCCGTTTACAAAAAAATGGCGCGCTTAATGGCCATTGCCCGCAGTAATTTTTTATTTAATACTTCGCCACTGCAAGTGCGCGAAGGCTTAATGGGCTTAACGTCTGATCGCAAAGCGGCGCACTTGTATGATAACGGTAAATGGTTCACGCGCGAGGTGCCGCAAGTAAATGGTCGCTTGAAGCGAACTAGTTACGGCGCGGTATTATTTGATGGCATTAGTCCTTACGCGATCGAACTTTATCAAAACTCTGGTTTTAGCGACCTGGTTAGTGATGTGTATTCGTATTATAAGTTAGCGTTCGAAAAATCTCAGGCCATCAAAGAGCTAGAAGAGTTTGATGTCGGCACAAAACGTTACGTGGTTAAAATTACGCAAGCGAATAAATTAGCGGCGTACAATTTTCCAGCGGGTGCATGGGGTAACGAGCAAGCCATTCCGTTTGATGTTGTTAAGACGTCGACGGCGATTGCGGGCCAAACTCAGCCAGGATTTTTCTTAATAAATGCCGCCGGAGAAATGTATGCTTACCAGGCCGAATCACAGCGCTTAGTAAAACAAGTTGGCGCATGGGATCCAAGCTATAAAGAAGTTGTGGCTTTTAAAGGTCAAAATTATATTTTAAAAACCGATGGCCAAATTTATGTTCAAACCGCAACTTCACTTGATCCGGTATCGGCGAAGGATTCTTACGCGGGTCTTATAACTGTTCCACTTTACGATGCTTTTGAGGTTGTTAAAGAATGAAAATGAGATTCTGGTTTTTTGCGGTGGTTTTGATCGCCGCAATTATGATAGTTGAATTTGATATTTCACGTCGCACGCAAGCACGGGTAGCCGCCCAGCGCCGTGCGCCCGCTACAACGCAGCTACCCCAATCTTTGCCGGCCGTGGCCGCAGTCGTTAGCCCAGAGCCTCCGGTGGCAGTCGCTTCCGAAGCCGTTAAGCCCGCTTCATTTGAAACTCGCTTTAACTCTGAGGCCCAAGCCATGGCGCAACTTCAAACCGATCCAAACTTAGTTGAAAAGCGTTTAGAAGATTTAGCTCTTTCTCTTACAACTGAAGATATTGAATCTTTAAAAAAAATAATGAACAACGCCGATCGAAATGGCGATGATCGCGCTCTGGCCATTGAATTATTATCGCGAAAAAAAACACCGCAATCTTTAGCGGCACTAGAAGGCTTTGTGCAAAGCCATCAGACCACGACCAAAGAAAACTGGAGTCGCCCGCAAGAATTTAATTCGGTAGGCGCCGCCCAAGCCATTGAAGGAATTGCGGCCTACCCTGAAAAAGATAAAGCATTAACCGCCCTTGATTCGTTAGCCAAGACGGTCGATGAATCGTTTTTACTTGATCGCATTGCGCGCTCGAAACAAAGTTTAATTGGCAATACGGATGCAACAGAAGAACAAGATAATGGGGCGCTTAAGCAATTCGTTCAATAATTTACAAATTTTTAGCAGCTAAAGTTTAACACGTTACCACAGGAGTCTTTATGAAATTGAAAATTGTCTTATTATCACTAGTCACTTTATTTATTGCGGGTTGCGATGAGATGGAAGGCGAACTTAACGTATCAAAATCTTTTCGGGTCAATGGCCGAAGCGGACAAGAAAAAATTGAAACTGGCGTATATAAAACCGCGCTTGATTTTAAAAGAGGTCGAGTGGTCGCCGAAATTCAAAGGCCTTCAGGCAAAGTCAAAGTTGATTTTAACGTACCAGATAATTCTAGCTTGCCTGATAATGGTAACTTCGAATTACGCTCGGCCCAAACCGGTCAATCCGTAGATATTGTAGGCAATGTTAAAACAACTGAATCAAAGTCAGCGATGCAGAGCGGTTATGAAAACTGTCAGTATCAAGATTTTGATCCGGTTTGCGGTCAAAACGGATGCATCACGCGCCCGGTGCAGCGCTGGGGTCGGCAGTACGCTGAATTTTACTTCATCGACACCGACAAAAACATTCAATTTTTCATGAATGACGTAGGCTCTACGAAGCATAACGCAAAATTTACCGGAGTTTCGCGCGTGTCGCAAAAAGTGATTGTGCGCCAAGGCCAGTGCTTTTAATTAATTAAGTATTATTTTGAATTGCTTTTAAAGCCGGTAAAATATTTTTTATTTTTAGAGCGTGAGCCCGCACTTTTAGGTGGGCCACCTCGACCGCCGCCGCCTCGTGCTCCACCACCCGAGCTCCTTGAATTCTGATTGCGCTCGATCGAAGCTTTGGCCTTACCTTTCGATAATGTCGGAGCTGATTCTACCGCCGCCGAATGGTAAGGGTGATCGCGATTGACGGGAATGGGCTGACCAATCAATTTTTCAATATCACGGATGTAGGATTTTTCTTCGGTGTCACAAAATGAAATCGCTTCGCCAGTGGCACCAGCGCGGGCCGTTCGCCCAATTCGGTGAACGTAACTTTCGGCCACGTTCGGAACTTCAAAATTAATCACGTGCGAAATACCATCGACGTCGATTCCGCGGGCGGCGATATCTGTCGCAATCAGCACTTGAATCTTACCATCTTTAAATGCATCGAGCGCTCTCTGACGAGCATTTTGTGATTTGTTACCATGAATGGCTTCCGATGAAATTCGATTCTTCGTTAACAGCTCGGTCACGCGATTAGCGCCGTGCTTAGTGCGAGTGAATACGATCACGCGGTTAAACTTAGGGTCAAGCAAAAGATGGCGTAGCAAATCACGCTTCCGCGATTGTTCCACGTACATTACGGTTTGCGCCACTTTTTCGGCGGTTGACGAAACTGGGTTTACTTCAATGCGCACCGGGTTCATTAACATCGTCGATGCCAATTTTTCAATTTCAGTTGGCATGGTGGCCGAGAAAAATAAGGTCTGACGCATTTTAGGAATCATCGTTAAAACTTTTTTAATGTCGTGAATAAAACCCATATCAAGCATGCGATCGGCTTCATCAAGTACAAAAGTTTCAACCTGGCGAATCGATAATTTGTTTTGCTCGATCAAATCAAGTAAGCGACCGGGCGTAGCAATTAAAATATCAACCCCGTCTTGTAAAGCTCGAATTTGCGGCCCAATTCCAACGCCGCCGTAAACTACGGCCGTTTTAATTTTAATAAATTGTCCGTAAGTATTAAAATTTTCGAAAATTTGTAAAGCTAACTCACGCGTTGGAGTCAAAATTAAGACCGTCGTGTTTTTTGGTGAAGGGTAATTTTTTGACTGAGCGATGCGATTTAAAATTGGTAACGCGAACGCCGCCGTTTTTCCGGTTCCAGTTTGCGCGCAGCCTAACAGATCTTTTCCTAATAATAAATGCGGAATCGATTGGGCTTGAATCGGAGTCGGGGTATCGTAACCGGCCAGTTGAATTGCTTTTTGGATGGGTTCAATCAGATTCAAATCAGAAAATTTAACTGGATTCAAGAATTCCTACTTTCAATAAGATGGCCAAAATACTGGCCGTGGCAAGTTTTGTCTAGTTATTCCCATTCAATTAGAACGATTTCACTGCGAGTAAACCATCGCATCGGTGGGCCCCACAGTCCGGTACCTTGATGGGCAAATACTAAAGTTGAACCAAAACGTTTAAAACCTTTAACTAGAGGTTGAACTAAACGTACTAGAACTCCGAACGGAAAAATCTGCCCACCGTGAGTATGGCCCGATAAAATCAAATCGCATTTTTCTAATTTTATGTCGTGAACGCTTGCGGGTTCATGCGCTAAAAGTATTCGGTAATCAACATCTTGATTTATCTTGAGCGCCAAATCTGGATTTGATTTTAATTTGGGATCAAAGCGAGGCACCATACGATCAGGAACGCCCGCAATAAGAATGCGCGCTTTTCGAAAAGTAAGCACATGATTTTCATTATGTAAGTTGCGGTAACCCAAATCAACTAAACGCTTTTCCCAGGGTCCTGAGCCGTGAATGTACTCGTGATTACCAGTTACATAATATTTTTCCAATCGCGCACTAACGGATTTTAAGCATTCTAACTTCGGGGCAATTTCCGAAAAAGCGCCTTCAACCAAATCGCCGGTGATGGCAACAATGTCGGCGTTCAATTCGTTAACTTGTTTAACCACCGACTCTAACCATTTTTGATTAAGGTGCAGTAGCCCCACGTGCAGATCTGAAATTTGCACCAGCGTTAAACCCTTGATGCTAGCCGGGCCGCTGATCTTATGCCGAATCAGAGTGGGCCGCTTAAGCCCCTTGTAAAGGGCCCAAACCGATATCAGCAATGAAGTAATCAAAATCCAGTAAGAGTAAGGATGAGAATAAAAAATGGTTATGAGGGCCTCAATGAGCGCAAAGAAAATTATAATTTGAAAAAACCCCAACCAAATATAACCGTACCATGTCAGGGGGTATAAAAATTTTTTTAGCGGCAAACTGCTGATGACAAAACCGACGGGCATTAACAAAAGTGACAATATAAACCAAGTTGCTAAAGCCAAATTGAAAACCGTTTCTTCGGGAATTGACCGTGTAATAACTTTAAAAATAAAATAATGAATTAAACCAAATATCAACGTGATGATGACTAGGGGCATGACGTATCGTTTCATATTATTTCACGATAACATGAAAGTAATTCAGCGGCGGAAAGTTTTAAGTTTTTTTTCCAATCTTGCATTGTATTTTTATTTGACTGATCTGAGATATATTTAACTGCATTAAACTTCACATTCATCCGCTGACAAACAAAAGCCATTGCGTAAGATTCCATGTCGAAGATTTCACATTTTGTAATCGGAACATCGGGTTCAACAAAGTCGGCAGAACCACAGCGAACCGCCTTAAGCTTTGTCATTGGTTTAACTTCAATCGCCGTTGAGGGTAACGGTAAAAACGAATGGGGCACCCGTTGAATAAAGCTTGTGCATTCCACTAGGCTTCCGGTAGAGATCAGCCGACTGCCCGCAGTGCCCAAGTTGATGATTTGTTTAGGTTGGTGTTCGAAAATCCACCGAGTTAAATAGTGCGCAGCCTGAGCCGCACCCATGCCGCAATAAAAAGGATTCAATCCCGCCGCTTCAAATTGACCTTGCGATTCTTCTTTTAATGCCATGACTAGTAAGACGTCTAAACTTGCCATGATTGAACCCTACGTTGTATAAATAGTTTATGACAAGTCTATCAGCACAAAGAATTACACAGCAAATCGTTGATATTTGCGAACGATTGCACGGCCGAAATATGTTAGCGGCAGCTGATGGTAACATCAGCGTGCGCTTATCAGATGATGAAATTTTTATTACGCCTTCCGGAATTGCTAAAGCGTTCATGCGCCCTGAACAAATGGCGATGATTAATCTGAACGGCGATATTTTAGATGGTAAGCCTTCTTCGGAAAGGCTAATGCATTTAGAAGTTTACCGTAATTGTCCGAAGGCAAAAGCAATTGTGCATGCACATCCTCCGCACGCCATTGCTTGGTCGATCTCGCACCCAAATCTTAAAAAATTACCAAGCGATTGTTTATCAGAAGTTATTTTAGCAACGGGTGATATTCCATTCGTTCCGTATGCGCGCCCGGGCACCGAAGCCATGGGTACGGAGCTTAAGGCATTTTTACCGCAATCACGCGCCCTGATCTTACGGTCGCATGGCGCCTTAGCCTGGGGTGAAGATTTAGAAGAAGCTTACCGAGGGATGGAACGTATTGAACACTCGGCGCAAATTTTAGCCACCGCAAAACAATTAGGTGGGCTGCACGCACTGCCGGCCGAAGAAATTGCGTACTTGTATGAGCTGCGAAAAAAAATTGGTGAGACTTTGCTATGATGACGTTACGTTCTTTGGCACTTGAAGCCGACATTGATGAAAATAAAATTACGATTCGTTTATTAGATCAAACTCTTCTACCCCAGGAAGAAAAATGGTTAACAATTGAAACAAACGCACAAATGATTGAAGCCATTAAATCCTTACGCGTGCGCGGGGCACCTTTAATTGGCGTTGCCGCAAGCTTGATGGTGGCGCAATTAGCCGTGCAAGATACGTCGCAAACCGAATTATTAACGCAAGCAAAAAATCTTTACGAGGCCCGGCCCACGGCTGTAAATTTGATGATTTGCATCGACCGCATGACAAAACGAATTAAAGAAAATTTTTTGCCACGAAAAATTGTCGATTTAGCGGTGCAGATTTTTGATGAAGACGTCATACTTTGTCAAAAAATTGCGGCCAATGGCGCGGCGTTGATTGAAGATGGCGACCAAATTCTAACTCACTGTAACACCGGTGGCTTAGCGACCGCGGGCGTGGGAACAGCCTTAGGAGTCATTCGCTTAGCTCATCAACAAGGTAAAAAAATTCACGTTTACATTGATGAAACGCGGCCTTTACTGCAAGGCGGAAGACTTACGGCATGGGAATTGAAAAAATTAAATATTCCGTGCACGTTAATAACCGACAGTACGGCCGCACATTTGATGAGCTTAAAGAAAATAACGAAAGCCATCGTTGGTTCGGACCGCATTGCCGTTAACGGCGATTTCGCAAATAAAATTGGTACCTACAGTGTGGCGGTTAATTGCCATTATCATGAAATCCCATTTTACGTGGCCGCTCCGTATACGACCGTCGACACAAATTGCCAGCACGGTGATGAAATTCCGATCGAACAGCGGGCGGCTAAAGAAGTTCAAGGCGTTAGCGGCAGCTTTGGCGAAGTGCTTTGGGCCCCATCGGGCGTTGCCGTTTATAACCCGGCTTTCGATGTAACTCCGGCGAAATTAGTCAGCGCGTGGATACTAGATCGCGCGACATTTAATAAAAAAGATGTTGATCAAGGAGCATTAAAATCATGCTAGGAATAATTGGCGGCTCAGGTTTTGAAAAATTTGAAGAATTTGAAACAGTCGAATTATTAAATCGCGAAACGCCTTTCGGCGAAGCGGCTAGTGGTTTTAAAAAAGTTAAAGTTGAAGGCAAAGAATTTCTATTTATCTCGCGTCACGGTGATCATCACGAACATTTACCCAGCGAAATTAATTTCCGCGCCAATATTTACGCCATGAAAAAAATGGGCGTTAAAGCCATCGTGTCTTTTAGCGCGGTAGGATCCTTACAAAAAGAATTTGCGCCTGGTGATTTAGTCATTCCCTACCAATATATCGATCGCACCAAATCAATTCGTGCTCACACTTTCTTAGGTGGTGGGTTAATCGGCCACGTTTCTTTAGCAAAACCAATTTGTGAAACAATGGCCGAGCGATTAAAAGAATTAGTGACCAACGTTAATTTTAAAATTCACTTTGGCCAGACTTACGTTTGCATCGAGGGCCCTTGCTTTTCGACGAAGGCTGAGTCAAACACGTATCGTCAAATGCAGGCGCAAATTATTGGAATGTCGAATTTTCCTGAATACGCTTTAGCGCGTGAAGCGGGGCTGCCATACTTACCTTGCTGCTTCGTAACTGATTATGATTGTTGGGATGACAGCATCCCGCACGTCACGGTTGAAGAAGTTATTAAGGTCATGAGAAATAACAATGCAAAGGCCTTTTCGATTTTAAAAAGCCTATTAAAATCCAATGAAATTTGGAAAGACAGCCACGCCAATGAAGGCGGGCTTCGCACCGGGCTGTTTATGCCACCAGAGGCAATCCCCTCTGAAAAACGTCCTTGGGTGGATGTTCTGATGAAATTGAACTGAGTTTTAGCTTAATATTAGCTTAAAATCTGCACGATTTGCACGATTTTGCCCCGAGCGCCAGCACAAGCATTGACCCCGGGCCGTTTTTTATCCAATATGGCTACTCACTAATTTTACGTAAGGACACTCATTATGAAATCAGTTACCGAATTTACTAACTTTACACTTCATAACGCCGTTAAAGCAAAAGCCGCTTTAGCGACCGAAGGAAAATCGCCAGAAGAAATTCAAGCCAGCCTGGGCACTACTTTTAAAATGGAAGGCGATAAATTAAAATATTTCGTGAACGCCATCGACGTGGCTGAAAAAAACGCCGATAAATTAAAGCGCGTTCTTGTGATCAGTCTAGCAGAGGGTGAAGCCGCTCCAGCCAAGGCCGTTCAAGTTGAAGAAATGTGCTACTTACCAGAATTTATCGTCGACACAAAATTTCAACCACCTCAAAAAACTGACGCTAAAGGCGGACGTAATAATCGCGGTGGTGGCCAAGGCGGAAAAAGCGGCGGCGGAGCTAAAGGTTCACCGTGGGGCTTAACTCCTGAAGAAAAAGCATTAAAAAATAAAGGTGGAGCACCTAAGCCAAAAGCTTAATTTTTATTAAAAGGTAATTCTTAAAAAGCGCGAATTAAAAGTTCGCGTTTTTTTTTCGTCTTATAAAATATTTATTTTAGTTATAGCTTTGAATAAAATCGGGGCGCACCCGAAATGTATTTTTCCAGTGGTTCATAATTGGAAATTCCTTGATCAACTTTTGAAAATCTTCGTAATAAAATAATCCGTAGGTAGGGCCTATATCTAAAAGCTTCACTTGTTCAATGGCATCAGCCGCATCGTCGTTAAGTAGAAAGAATTCCGGAATATAAGCCAACTGGTATTTTGGTAAGGCACCAGGCGTTAGTAGAGATTTCGCGCGAATGGGCGTTTTGAAATCAACGTAGAATTCCATCCCGTGATGCGTAATTAATTCTTCACCGGATTTTACAAATTCCAATAGACGTTGAACCTGCGGCACCTGCGTGCTGGTCGCTACAATCCAAGGAAATCCCGAAGGCTCTAATAGTTGATGAGCAAGCAAAATTAGGGTTAGCAATAAATTCGCAAAAAGTACTTTTTTATTTTTAATAAAACTTAGCGCAACGATAAATAATAAAAATGCGAAACAGAACGAAAATATCATTAAGCGCCACTTAATCTCGGCGTTAACTCCGCCATAAATAGGTAACAATGGAATAATGGCCGCCAAGAATAAAACAAATAAAAATAGTTTTTGTTCTAGATTTAAGATTAAGGTTTTCTTAATTTTGAAAAATTGCGTTAAAGCCGTTACCAACCAAAAAAATACTAACAGAACGTGCCAACCCGTTAAATGTAAATTGTAGGTAATTAAAGAGCTAAACTTTTCAAATCGTATATTGCCTAAAAAATTAGTGAAATGATTTACGAGGCGCGGATTCAGTATTATGGCCAAACCAGTAAAAGCAGTGGCAATAACGGCCATTTTCTTTTTATGATTTGATTTAGAAAATAGTGAACCCGTAAGCGTAGCCAAAAAGAAAAGCGCAACGGTTTTGTGGGTTAGGGCCGCTAAAAGACCAATGATCAGAGCTCTCTTTAAATTTTTTTTAAGTAAATGCGTTGAAGCCATTAAAAACAGCGCAATCGCAAAACCATTTTTGACAAATTCAAATGTAAGCCGATGCAGAGGAAGTTGAAAACTTAAAAGCATTAGCAATAAAATGTTTACAAATGGCAAAGCTTTTTTTAATTGCGGCTCTAAGAACCACTGAATGTAGAAACCAAATGCGTACAGTATCAAAGCATAGCTAAGGCAAGTCAGAATCTGATACGCCGCAATCACCGAGCCGGTCATTTTGCTTAGTAGGGCCAATGGTAGAAAAACAAAGGAGTAATCTGCGTGATAAAATCGTCCGTGCTGCGCGAGCCACTGCGCCTGCTTTAAGTAAAAATAACCGTCACCACCGGATGGGTCAGCGTACGATTGCACTTGAAAAAAAGAAACGGCAGCTAAAAGAGCTGCCGTTAGCTTTAAATATATTTTTTGTAAACGAAAAATCAAAACTACTTAGCGATCTCACAAGTTAAAATACTTGTTTCATTATATCGAGATCCTGAAATTTTTAACTGGGCCTTATCCGATTTTGCAATGCGATCAATATTAACCTGTACGCTGCCGCTGGCGTCTACTGACCATGTACCGTTAATTGAAAGATTTAAACTTTGTACCGATGTTGCGTCTAAAGATTGTACGGCTGTTCCGTCAATTTCAGTGGCTTCGCCAGATTCATCCGTCCATTTAGTTTTTTTGAAATCTAATAAACCGGTTAACAGCAGCGAGCCGGCCTTGGCTGCCTTTGCACCAAAATGCAGTAGGCCTAAATAAGATCCGTCATTTTTATACACGTTACAATATTTGTATTTTAAAAGCTCTTTACGATCTTTTGACGAACGGGCGCGTCCCCAAGATTTATCGAAATCAACGCCTTCACTGTCTTTTAAATCAGATTCCATTGCTTTAATGTATTGAATGTTTTTTTTATCAAGGGCAGATAAATTAGCATAACTGTAAGTGACATCGTCCTTAAGGCAACCACGCTTCGCCATTTCTTGCGATACGTCTTGTTGTTTAAACTTATACCCATACTGTGCGTAGATTGAATTTCTTAAAGCCTGCAGCTGTGACAAAGTGTAATCGCTTGAGTCGTCTTTTTTAAAGGGTACATTGAGCTCCACGCAACCTGACTCGCTGGTTGGGGTCCGTACTAATTTTTTGCCCGGGTTTTTGGGAGCAGCCGTGACCACTAAGCTGGTTAAAAGAACGGTGGCAAAGCTGAGTTTAATGAAATTGGTAAGCATATACATCCTTTGTAATAAAAATGGCTTGAGCACTTATTGTAGATTGAGTGGGCTCGGTTTTTCAAGGGTCTTTAAAAAATAAATCGGAAATAATAAGTTACGCAATCAGCTATTTTTTGATTCTTAGTGATTAGTTGTTAGTCTAATTAGATGGAAGAACCAATGTTAACTGAGCTGACCGGCCAAGGCTGGATGCAAATTCTTAGTCAGTCCTTTACAACTCCGGCTGAACTGCCATTCGTTCTTTCTAAGCGCTCGTTGTCAGTTGAAAAACTGGTTCGCTTAGCGCAGACTTCGGCTTGTGATG
Source organism: Bdellovibrio sp. (assembly GCA_014378765.1). Lineage (GTDB taxonomy): Bacteria > Bdellovibrionota > Bdellovibrionia > Bdellovibrionales > Bdellovibrionaceae > Pseudobdellovibrio. The sequence goes on from JACMNA010000041.1 coordinate 12,819, forward strand.
ATGAGCCCTACGGGCGCAAAATCCTATTCAAAAGTCCTGAAATTGAAGTGATGTTAGCAAAGTGGTCTTACCAAGCTTCGGCCAGCCCCCATAATCATGGTTTTTCAAAAGGACTTATTTGGTTTGTGCAGGGTGATTTTAGTGAGCGGCATTTTATTTTTTCTGAAGGTGAATTGAAATCTTCGGGCGAGCCCGTTCAATTTAAAGAAGGCTCTGTTGCGCAAGTAGTATCGAACGATATTCATTCATGCTGTCCGGTAAAAGACGGTGTCTCGTTACATATTTACAGTCCGGCCATTCAAAAAATGAAAGTTTGGGACTTAAAAAACCGAGAAACCTTAACCGTCGCCGATGAATGCGGAGCGTGGATTCCCAAAGATTTAAAACTAATTGCTAACCGAGTTAAATGGAATTAAATAAACGATACTGCATCGTTATAACTTACACGACATTGTACCGCACGGGGAGCGCGCAGTTTCAGCGCGCAGCCGAAACGCTGCGAATTAAAAAGCAAAAAGAATTTCCGAGCTTAGATGTCATTTGCGTTGCTACCAAAAGCAAAAATGATTTTCTGCTAGTTATTGAGAAATTAAAATTAAGCGAAACTTATATTCACGAATTTCATTTTTTTGGTCATAGCGGCGTTTACGGAATTATGTTCGGAACCACCGCGTGGCCCGAGCAATTAAGCCCGTTTGAATGGAAGCAGATGCAGTGGCCCCTGACCGCCAATAGCCGCCTTTATTTTCACGCGTGTCGCACGGCCCGGTGGCTTGCGCCTTTTTTAGCCGCGCATTTTAAAGTGTCGGTGCTTGGCTATTGGTGGTACACTACCGTATCAAGCAGCGATAAGAAATTTATTTGGAAAAATAATTTAGCTAAACCTGGAGACGTATTTATCGTTTCCTGTCCGGGGCGTAAATCGCACGGGCTTTCGGCCTCGGTGTTTAAATATTTGGGTCGATTGAATCTTTACCCGATGATTGAATACAAACCCGCAGACGGGCAGCCTGATCGCTCGTACGATGAAGTTTCGGAACTCTACGAAGATACATTCAATGACTTGTCGGTAAGAAAAGATGAGTGGCGTTGGCTTCACCAAAATATTAACTTTAAAAAAACGCGTACCATTCTTGATATCGGTTGCGGCAACGGGGCCTTCTTAAGGCAAATTGCTAGTCACGTAGAACACGCTAGCGGCGCAGATGCTTCAGGCGGGATGTTAACCGTGGCACGACAAAAAGCCGAAGCCGCCGGTATTCATAATTTAGATTTTACAAAAATTGATGGGCCGAGCCTGCCTTTTGAAAGTGATCAGTTTGATACCGTCATATCGGTTTTATCATTTAGATATCTAGACTGGGATCCCATGGTACAAGAAATTTTAAGAGTGTTAAAACCAGGCGGGCAAATATTAATTTTAGATATGGTTGCCGCACCCATTCGGTTTTACGAAATTCCGAAACTACTTGTCTCTAAATTTAAAAATTACGTTCAACGTCTGCAAAACCCAAAATATTACCAAGCATTAAGCCGCATGGTATCGACTCCGCAGTGGCAACAAATGTTAAAGTACAATCCGATGCGCGCCGAGCACGAATACAAATGGTTTTTACAAAGTCGTTTTCCCGAATCAAAGCAAAGCTGCATTAACATTGGTTACCACTCTAGAATCATTACCTTTAATTCGGGGCCCGTGCATTTCAAGAGCGTTCAAAAAACGAGTTTTCCATGATAATTGGTTTTGTTGATTGGGGCATAGGGGGCTTAAGTGTTTATAAAGAATTTAAACGTCGCTTTCCCAAAGCGCAGTGTATTTATGTCTCTGATGCAAGCGAGACGCCATACGGTAAGCAAACGTCAGTCCAACTGATTAAACGCCTGCAGATGATTACTGATTTTCTTAATTCGAAAATGGTAAATCACATTGTCGTTGCCTGTAACGCGGCAAGTACGGTGCTGGATCAAATTGAACGTAATAATCCCGACACAAAATATTATGGCATGCTAGACGCCGGCGTCGCATTGATTCGGAAATCGAAAGTAAAACGGTGTTTAATAATAGGTGGCCAGCGCACAATTGAATCAAATTATTTTCAGAACTCTTTTCTAAAATCGAAAATTAAAATTGAAACTAGGGTTGCGCAACCTCTATCGGCGATGGTCGAGAAAGGTGAACTCAATTCACCTAAGCTTCGCAAGGAACTTAAGACCTTATTTACTGGTTTAAACATGAAGCCAGATAGTCTGCTATTAGCGTGTACGCATTATCCGGTGCTAGCAAACCATTTTAAAATTGATCTTAAACGAGCTAAGATTTTAGATCCGGCCACTGAAGTCATTAAAGCACTAACATTGGCCGTACCACCGCGTAAGCTGACAAAAGGAACCGACATTTTTTTCACGACAGGGTCAGTATTAAATATGAAGAAAAGTGCCCGACTTGCTTTTAAAATCGTTCTTCCTAAAGTGACAAAAATAGAGGTAGGCCCATGAAGCTAAAAAGATTACTGCAACACCATGAAGCGCATCGAGGTTCGCACGTGTTGGTTGATAACTTGGGCGACGGACTTCTTTGCCAAGAGAATAAAATTTACGGGCGTATTCGATTGGCGGCATTGAAAGCGGGTTATCAATTTAGTGCGGAAAATAACAATTTCTATGAAGCGTTACCGTTAAGCCAACTAGAAACAATTTTAACTAAAAAAATAATTCCGTACACTGACAATGTTACAGTTTTAAAACAGATTGAAAAAACGCATCCAAACGTAAGCGACTGGCAAGATATCGGCATGCACCTAAAAAGAAATTACGTATTCCACGAGTCTTGCCACGCCGTGGCCCGCTCGGTAGCTCCCGTGCAGATGACACAAAGCGAACAATTGCGCGTTCTGCAAATGTTACTTGAAGAGTCTTTCGCCAATACGTGTGAATTACTTGCTGTCTGTGATGCCGGCGAAACCGCCCACCAAATATTTTACGAAATTAATTCGTATTCTTTTTTATTTGAAGAACGTGCGCACTTGAGCTCATTACTTAAGAATATGAATCCCAAGCTAGTGACTTTGGTACTTTTACTGACATATCTTTTTTCAAACTACTTATTCGACGAAATAGATGATTCAACTTTAAAGCGCGTCATTAAAATTGCGCAAAGTAAAAGCGACGCAACGCTCAGTGTGGCCCAATTAAAATCTTTGCGGCAAACTGTGAAACTTTGTTTTACTTTAGATGAAAGTTTTAAACTGGTAACGACAAGTTTTTACCTACGTCTAAATGGCATCAAAACCGACACGCGACGGCATCTTGACTTTGATTTCTTAAAATATTTCGAAAGTGAAAAAAATTTACAAGATTATTTACGCACATTAGTTAACTTCATTTAACCTAAGTACAGAAACAATTATTTAAGCTCAATGATCACAATTGATTTTGAAGCTTTGCTGGGATTCTTTACCGATGAATCGCTGTTAGGAATGCCCGCGATTTCTAAAGATTTCTTCAGACGGCCTTCTTCAGAACCGAACATATCGTTAAGGCTACTGGGGCGCTGGGCCATGCTGTAAAGTTTAATATCAACTTTTTGTGTTATTGATTTTAAATAATTCTCAATCGATTCATTTCTTTTTTTAACTAGATTCTGATCTTCCTTTGACAATTTTTTAGTGTGCACCGATGGATACTCAGCATCGGCCCAAGTCAGCACGCGAATATTTTTTACCGTACCTTTGCCTTGAGCTTCTTTTATTCTTTTTTTAATTTCAGCTTTACCTGCCGGCGATAATTCAGTCGAGGCTTTGCCAAAATTAATTTCCGCAACATGAGTGGTCTCTTCTTGCGCGGCGACTTGTTTAGCTTCAATGCTGGCTGATGGTGCAAATTTTGGCTCAGTGTGCGGCGCGATTGGTTCTTCGGGGCTTGAGGCGCAGCCCGCTAACAGTGCTACTAGGGCAAGATTTCCGATTAATAAATATTTAATTTTTTTCATTATGTTTCTCCTTAGGTTGACTGGCGGCGGCACTCAGTTGGTACGTATTTTCAATTCCGGGTTCGATTTTATCTTCAAAACCATGCGCAATGGCCGTGCGAATAGCGTGACCAAAATTCCATTCAAAGTTTCCTTTGTCATAGCTAAATAAAATTTTAGAGGCGACCGTGTGGTCTTTTCTACTTTTTAATAAAGCGTTAATGGCCGCAGCACCAATTTCTAAGCCGAGGTGTTTAAGACTTTTGAAATCGCCTTGATCACCAATAAAAGTAGCTTTCTTTAAAAAAGGTTTTGCGTAACCTTCAATTTTTCCGGCTTCAGATTTAACTTCGGCGTAAACATCTAAATGACCGCGCTCGAACGTAAGGGGCCCTTTGCGTGTTAATAAAGGATTAATTTTAGTTAACTCAAAATCATGAACTTCAATGTCCATATCCCAGTTAATGGGTTTTTGCAGAAGATTCAGCTCACCGACGGCCTTTATCGTCCCGCTGCCAAGTAACGAACCTTTAGCAATAACAATTGAAATGGGGTCTTTTTCTAATGGGGTCACGTTACTGATGCGTCCTTCAAGGCCGGTCACGTGCAATTGCATTTCTGGCGGTAAGGCCGCGACATCGGCGTACAAAAAATCAGAGTTTCTTAAATCTACGCGCGAAATTTCTAAAGGAAAAAATTTTCCTGCCGCTTTTTTACCTTCTGCTAATTCTTTGGCCTTAGCCTCCTTCGAAGCTTTATCGACGGCGGCGAGCAGCTCTTGGGTTAAAATCAGCTTAACATTGTCAGCAACCACATCCGTTAATATTCTTCCGTGAAAAATTTCGCGCCAAGAAATTGAAACGTCAATCAGGCCCACGGTTAAGAATGGATCTTTTACTTTAGGATCACGGGCCGTGGCCGTCAGGCCTTCGAACCGGTAGGCTCCACGCAGCAGGCTCAGGCCGAAGTCATCAATATGCATTGAATACGCGGCCGAAAAGTCTTTTAGATAGTTATTGATTTGCGGAAGCATGATGGCGGGCAAAGCCACGCGAATCACAATTAGCACAAGTAAAAAAATAATTAGAATTTTGCTTTTTTTAGACGTCATGAGACTCCTTCAGCGGCACAAAGGTGTCGGCATGAGCTGCTTCGGCCGCACGTTGAGACATTATGGCTAAAGTCGAAGTCGCGTGAGCGCCCACAAATAATATTAGGGTTGAATAATAAACCCAGGCCAGCAACACGACTAGCGATCCGGCCGCCCCGTAAGTTGAACTGAGGGCGCTATGCCCAAGATAAAGCCCGATGGCTTCTTTACCGCTGACGAATAGAAATGAAGTCATTAATCCTGCTTGCCAGCCGCGACGCCACGTTAAATGTTCACTCGGAATATAGTGAAACAGCAGCGTAAATAATCCCATATAAAAGAACAATGACACTAATACGTTAATTAAAACTTTCATTTGCGTGTCGTCCGAATAGAGGGTTGCCGATAAAGCGGTCGAAATAATTAATGAAACAATCATTATGAATAAAAACGCAAAAGCTAGGCCCATTTGCATGATGTAAACCTTAAAGTAGCCGCGTGTGACTTGAAAAAAAGTTCGCCGTGCCTGACCCGTACGTTTAATATCGAAGATCTGATCTAATGCGGTTCTTAATTCACCAAATATAAAACTAGCGGAAAGTAGCAAAGTAAAAAAACCAAAAATACCTGAGATTGAAGAAAGATCTGACCTAGCTTTAGAATTTTGAATGACCATCGCGATCATTTCTCCGGCTTGCGGTCCAACTAGATACGTGGCTTCGGTTACAAAGCTTTGCTGGATTTGCGGACTTAATTGCGAAGAAAAAGTCACAAATAAAATCAGCAAAGGAGCTAATGAAAGTGATGTATAAAACGCCAGCGAGGCCGCCCATGTTGTCGTATTACAAACTGTAAAACGCTCAAGAAAAATATCTATAAAATGGCGAAGCTTAAATTTAGTTTTATTCACAGCCGCGTTTTTTGCACATCGTGGGTCCAGTGGCAACTAGGTAAATTGTTAATAAAAACAATGTGTCGTCCTGTTTTGGTGACTATGGGGCATATTTACCACTCAAGAGCCGCTGTAAGCTGAGCCCCGATGGCACTTTGCTTGCTTATTTATATCGCGAAAGCACACCTAACTTGAAGTGAGGTTCTATGGAAACGGAATTTACGACTACAACTGATCGCAATTCTTCTTCAACCTTTGGATTGTTTCTGAGTTTGTCAGACCTAGAAAAAGCAATTTCAAAATTGCAAAAAGCTGGTTTTGCCCGTGAAGATATTTCGGTCTTAGCGCCTCAAAAAAATGGGGGCCGAAACTTTGTCTACCGTCACCGCATGAATATTAGTCAGGGGGCTATAATTGGCGCCGTTCTCGGATTTTTTGTTGCTAGCTTTATTGGCTTTACAATTGGATTTGGAAATTTCGCTAGTTTTCAAGAAGTTTCTCAAACCACGAACACGGGCTTTCTGCCGAGCTGGGTTTACTCGAGCTTCATTGGTGGTTGCCTAGGAATTTTTTACGGAGCCGCGGCCGGTGCCTTAGTGGGAATCGGTAGCCCAAATTCTGCAGCTAAAAGATACGGCTTTTATTTGCATGAAGGCGGTATTATGTTGTCGGTTCACGTGAAAAATGAAATTGAGCGCGAAAGAGCCAACTACGTATTAGAAAAATCTAAGGCTCAAGATATTACTGATTTAAATGAAAGTGAAATTTGGCACACCGTCATACCTGAAAAAACTAAACTGCAATTTAGCAATTGATTTAACTTTATAGAAAACCTGCGAGCGTCAAAAAAAAGGGATCATTTTCAAATGATCCCTTTTTATTTATAATTATAATTATAAATGCTACGACAAAAAAATTACTGACCGTTAACAAAAGTACTTAACTGAAGATCGTAAACAACGCCTTCGGGGTTAGTCATAACTTGCTTTAAAATTCCGAATGGCACGGTGCCAATCCACATAAAACCATTATCTTTACCAGCATCGTCTTGCATTGCTAATTTACAAGATGGGAATGTACCAGCCGGAACTACTAACTGCTCAACCGCGCCACCGTATTCAGCGCAATTTGCTAATACATCAGCAATTGTTTCATCGTTTAACAATTGAGAACGGTTCATTGGCTCTTCGCTATGTTGGTCTTCTTGGCCATCAAAGTGAATTGTTGTTGATAATGAAACTTGCTCGCCATTTTCTGAAACGATGGCGCTGGTGTAAGTACCCACTCTTGTTTCAGTACCATGAGTGATCGAGAATGCGAATTCGCTATGGTCGCCCACTTTAGGGGTTGCGTAAGCTGAGATAGAAAATACTAGGGCTGCTGCCGTTAATAATGATTTCATGAAAACTCCTTTTGTTTGTTTAGTTGCCAAAATAATCAAAGCGGAGAGCGGGTCTAGTTTCAATAAATTTATTTAATTCTGAACGAAATTTTATCGCCGCAACTGAAAAAGTCTGCCCGTTGATAAAAATAAGCACAAGTATTAGGCGTAACTGATCGCAAAGCCTCATCAGAGCCTGTAATTGAGTCATGACAAATTACAAAAGCGAGCGCATACTGCTTGGTGGCCTTTGATTGGCCAAGAAGGAATTTACGCGTGTTTTTAGTGCCCATGTCTCTGCAAAATATTTCTCAGCTACGAATTCCTAGCGAAAAAGTTCCGTTAAGTGAATACGGCGTATACAAAGAGGCGCTGTTGTTAGTTGAAGAGGGGGCCTTTAGTCATTTTGAACTAGCCGCTGAAACCTTATTAAATTTAAAAATTTTCTGGAATGACAGTACGTATGAAAAACCAATCACGGTTACCATTCAAGAAGAAAAAACTTTTTCGAATATTCAAATGTCATGTTCAGTGTGCACGGGATTGTGCGAGCATCAATGGGCATCGTACATTTTACTTTGGCAAACCCTCGCGACCGATACGCAGCCCTTGGTTCACCCCGAATTAATTCTTTTAGCTGAACAGCTGAAGGCGCGCGTGCAAGAAGACCCACAAAATCAGAATGATGAATTTGCTTTAACGAAACTTGATTCGATCAGTCTTTATTTCGATGAAAATGCGGTTTTAAAAACCGATTCAATGGGCACCTATCTTAAGACCGATCTTACAAAATATAAAAGCTACGAAGTTACCAAAGAAAAAGAAATGCTTTCGCCGCGCACTTGGAACTTGCCCGAAATTTTCAGACGTAAAATGGTGGCATACTCAGGAAGCTACCTGCACGAAGTTAATCAGCAAAACCGTTTGGCCGACATTGTTTGTTACAATTTTAGTAACGGCCTGCAATTAAGCGCGAAAGAGGTTTTACGACATCCATTGTACAAAAAAATTCCGAACGGACTTTTACCGCAGGCGCAATCACAAGTGCCGGCATTTGCTAAGTGGGACTTAATCCAGCAAATTGAAAATAATTTTGTAAGCCAAGCGGTTAGTGAGCTTGAAAAAATTATGCAAACCTTGCTGGCAAAAATTGTCGAATCGCACCGGCAGGGCCAGGTAGAGTTATTTCTTCAGAACCGCCAGCACCCGGGACGTGGCTTACAAATTAAAGCGATCGAATTTGATGCCAGTGCTGAATTAGATTGGCGTGTTGATTTTGCGGATAAAAAAGAATTGATATCAGAATTCAAACTAGTCAGCTTTAGAAAACTACCGTTTAGTTTTTTTGAATCTTTCGCCCTACAAGCTGACGAGCAAATAATGGTGGTGCATCCGTGGTACCGCGAGCTGAGCTTATTACAAGAGACAATTTCAAGTGTTGCGCCTGACTTATTAATTACCGGACAGCAAATGCCGGTCATTGATGTGATCGGCGAATTCGAAACTAAAACCATATTAAAATACTTAAGAACCCGCGCAATCGCCGTGAAAATTACGGGTGAATCGAAAACTTTAAGACAAGATGATAGTCTTACCGAAATCAGATTAAATGAAAATGGCCATTACTATATTCAGCACGACGCCCGCGTGCCGGGCCAAAAAAACTTAGTTCGAAAAGGTTGGACGTCGCTGGCGATGCTTTACTTACAAGCTTTGTCGCAGGGGTTGCCGTTTTTACTTGGTATTGAAGCGCGTGAAATGGCGGCCCGGGTAGGGAATAAGCGTGATTGGGATATGAAGCTGCTGAAGCACTTGGGCGTTTTGCAGTACCTAATGACCGAAGTGCTATCACTTCACTTTGATAAAACTTTATTAGACGGTATGGTGGTCTTACCAGAAAATCTTTTTGTTACTCTACATGATAAAATTAAAATTTTATTATTGGCGGGCTCGGCAGGTCCGTTTATTCGTGATGTGCCGCTGACCGAGCTGTGTTCGAAGTCGGTGTTAGTCTGTTTTGAAGATTTTGTTAAGCTGACGTTCAAATCAATGGGCACTAGCGAGTCTTTTTACTCTGAAGCGGGCGAAGTTATTTTAGAAGGGGTCACCGAGAGAGAATTCAGACTTATTTTTGAATTACTTAAAAAGATGGCTTTAGCTTCTAACGGCGAAGCTTTCCGAAAGTCTCGAACTTCATTCTTATCTAAAATTTCTACGCATAATTTTGAAGAAGATCCGGCGGCCCTTGACGCCACCTACCACTTTCCGAATGCCACCACGTTACAAGACGCGCTGGAGTCAATGCAGGTGTTGATTCCATTCGGATTTAAAATATTTTATAAAGATCAGCCTTTGCAAGAGTTAGCCGAAGATGAATTTCGCGTGGATTTTACGATTCAAACCGAAACCGACCAAAAATTCTTAAATTGGTTTGAGCTGAACCCCAAATTCTTTTTACGGGGAGAAGAAGTTGAAGCCGAAAATTTCTTAAGCTTAGGTCGGGGCGGGGTCATTGAATATGCTGGTAAACTTTATTTAGTACCCAAGAAGCAAATGCCATCGTTAAAAAGGCTTGAAAACTTCTGGCAGAAACTTCAAAAAGGTAAAACTGAAAATTCAAAGCGTAAGAACGGCGAAAAAGTATACCAATTGCCGCGAAGTCAAACGTTAGAACTTTTGGCGCTACGTTCTTCGGGCGTACCTGTGCGCGGAGATTTTGAATGGCAAAAGCTGTGCGACTTTTACGATACGCTGGGCACAAAAACGCGTGAATTGGTTTTACCAGCCTCAACGAAAGCAGTTCTTAAGCCGTACCAAACCGTCGGGGTGCAGTGGTTGCAGGATTTATATAATCTAAAACTGGGCGCCTTACTTGCGGATGATATGGGCTTAGGGAAAACTTTGCAGACATTAACCTTTTTAGACGACCTCCGTTCAAAAAATGAAATGGGCCAAGTTTTAATCGTAGTGCCTTCATCACTTATATTTAATTGGCAAAGTGAAATCGAAAAATTTACGCCCGAACTTCCGTTAGCTATTTTTACGAATCGCGAGCAAGACCGAATCGGCCGGCTGTTCGCCAATCAAGAACAAATGGTGGTGATCACCACTTACGGTCTTCTGCTTGAGCATGAACAATTTTTGAATCAATATAAGTGGAAGGTTTTAATTTTTGACGAAGCCCAAAATTTAAAAAACATTACTACTAAACGAACGGCCGCCGCTCGCTCTTTAACGGCCCAATTTAAAATTGGCCTTACCGGAACACCGATGGAAAATCACTACGGCGAATTTTATTCGCTTGTCGATATCTTAGTGCCGGGTAGTTTAGGAAAAATTGACGATTTTAGAAAACAATTCGTTAACCGAGAGTCGATAACAAGAGATGAAGTCGAAGAACTGAAATTAAAAATAAAACCGCTTTTACTGCGCCGTACAAAAAAAGAAATTTTAGATCAATTGCCAGAAAAACAAGAAACTAAAATAAGTATCGCCTTCGAAGAGCGCCAAAAAGAAATTTACCGAGATATCGCACTATCGTATAATCAGCGCGTACAAGAAACCATGGCCATTCAGGGCGAAGCCAGCGTGCAGTTACAAATGTTAACGGCCTTGCTGCGTCTGCGCCAGGCCTGTTCAGACCCGGCGGCTCTTCCTAATATTCGTTACGATAAGGTTCCACCAAAACTTGAAACTTTATTAGATTCGGTTCAAGAAATAGTTGAATCGGGTGAAAGTGCTTTAGTATTCACGCAGTTTTTACAAACGCTTGAGCATACCAGTTTATTACTTAGAAAAGCGGGCATTCCCGTATTCGTTTTACACGGCGGCGTGCCTGCCAAGCAGCGCCAAAAAATATTAGGTGATTTTAATAACACGGTTGGTGGCGCAGTGTTGGTTATGACGCTGAAGACGGGCGGCGTGGGCCTGAATCTAACGAAAGCAAGCTATGTCTTTCACTTAGAACCTTGGTGGAACCCTTCCGTCGAAAATCAAGCGACCGATCGCGCGCATCGATTAGGGCAAAGTAAGGCCGTGCAGGTCTTTAAATATATTATGCATGAATCGCTTGAAGAAAAAATCGAATTACTAAAAGAGCGAAAAGATAAAAAGTTTCAGTCATTATTTTCTTCAACCGAAAAAGAAACCGAAATTGGCGCCGGTAGCGCCGCCCTCAGTAAAAAAGATTTTGATATTTTGTTAGGACTTGATTAAGCGAATCGCTTATAGCTCAAAAAGTAACTACTACACAGAGCTTGCTCCAGCAAAATCGGTGCTGGGGCTGTGGTAATGGCGATGAATCAATGACATAAGATGATCAAAATCGACGGGCTTTCGAATGATTTCAGCGGCCCCTGATTCTAATGTTTTAATATGGTCAGCATCGGCGGATAAAAACACAACCGGAATATGATTTACATTTTTCATTTTCCTAGTTTTTTCAAAAAATGTAAGGCCGTCCATGACGGGCATTCGATAGTCTAATAAAATTAATCCAATCTCGGCGTGATTTTTTAAATAATCTAAACCATCTTGACCATTGCCTGCCTCTAACACGCGAAAGCCTTCGGTCTCTAAAATATCTTTTAGCAGCGCACGAGTATCTAAGTCGTCATCAACAATTAAGATAGTTCGCCCGAGGGCCCGTAAGATGCGGCGGTCGACAGGGTTATAAGATCTTGATTCTGAAAAATTAAGAAGGGGATCATTCCAAATACTTAAAGTGTCGTTCGACATATCTGCCAATGATTCATCGCCACGAATATGTTTTTGAATGACGTGGCGGCCTAAGTACTTGGCTAACCAAATTTTTTCAATGATCGGGTATGAGGCTACGACGGGCAAAATCGCCATGGCTAATAATATTCCACCTAAAGTCCATGCCACTAAAACTGAAATTAACATGACTAAGGTTCTTAATTTTAAGTTGCGACGGTAAATAATTGGTAAAAGTATATAAACTTCAAACGTGTGATAAAGACCATAGGCAATAAGTACAATACCAGCGGTCGCGGGCGAGACGGTTAACGCTAAAACGGTTGCGGGTACTAAGGTCATCAAAAAGCCCAATATTGGCATAACATCTAAAATGGCCGCAACGGCCGCTAGAGTTAATGCGGCCGGAACTTTTAAAGTTGTTAATAATGTGAAGGAAAAAACGCCGCACAAAAAAGATGTAAAAATTTGAGCCGATAAGTAAGAAGATACAACGGGCGCCGTTTGAACTGCGGTGGCGCGCAACTTCAGGCGCACGGGCGCCGAGAAGAAATCACTAAACCAAATGAACGCGCGCTTACCATCTATCAGTAAATAAACCGCCATAATTAAAATCATGAAAAATTCGGTTAAGACGTGCATCGTCGATCGCAAAAAATTAATCGCCGGATCAAGCCATAGATTAGGGTCACTATCGCCGGAAATAGAAAGCTTAAAGAAAATGCGGCCAATTAAACTTTTCGGCGGAAACTCACTTAAAATCTGCTCTTGAATATTCGGTAAGGCCGCCACGATCACTTGCAGCTGGGCGTAAACTGCTGGAGCTAGGCCTAAGCCCACCCACATCAAAACACTTCCCAATAAAAGAGTTACTAACCCAATTGCCAAATAGCGGGGCAGTTTATATTTTTGTAGTCGATCAACTAGGGGATTCAAACTTACGGCTATTAAAATGGCGATAAAAAACAAAAGACCTAACTTTGCTAGCTTAAATACTAAAAAAATGGTGAAAGCAAAAAGAGCGATTTTAACAAAAAATGAGGGGGCCACGTCGAATAGTTTTCGATCATTAAAAGATTGTGAAGCAGGTGGCCTAGAGCTGGTCATTGATTTTCCTTTGGCAGACTTTTTTTGCAGGGAACCCCAAGCTTTACAGAATGCAAAGCTTTCGCCAACAAGTTATGCGGAAATACCGACCTGCTCGCTTGTAAATCGGGAAATTAGTCCCTTTAGCGGGCTCTGCGGGATAATATTTCTAATTAATGAACCCGCCGATTTTTGCTAAGCACATTATGAATATTCGTTGAGGCGATGGCAGCATGTCCAACCGCAACCGATATTTGTGATAGTGCATAAACACAGTCGCCTACGGCATAAAGTCCGGGAACTGAAGTTTCCTGTTGAGAGTTTACTTTAAAATAACCTTCCCTTGTGCGACTTAAACCATGAAGGTGTTTAATGGCAGAACCCACGACGTGGGAACCTAAAGCCACGTAAGCTAAATCCACCTTTAGTGGGGGATGACTTTTTTGCCTTATGACCAAGGCACCGCTTTTTTCTTGATAGCTCAGGCGTGATAATGAGCCCCAACGAACTTTACAATTTAATTTCTTTATAAGCGCTACGTGCACAGAGGAAGGCTTAAATTTTTTTAAAGCAATAACGCACAAATTTTTGGTGAAATTGGTTAAAAATTTTACTTTTCGAAATCCGTGGTCGCAGTCAATTAGAACTGCAATCTTGCGCTCGGATTGCTCGTAACCATCACAGATGGGGCAGTAAGCTAGAACACCTTTTTCGCAAAGATCGGCAAAATTTTCTATCGGCGGCTGTTCATCTTTCATTCCGGTCGCCAAGATAATTTTTTTAACCAAGTATTTCTTTTGGCCGGCGTGAATTTCAAAATAATTTTTTTTTCGGAAGATTTGCGCGGTCTCTTTAACTACGTCGGGCTTGAAAGGTTTCAATTGGCGGTGCAATTTATTAAGAAGCTGCTGGCCAGAAATGCCGTCTGCATAGCCAATTAAATTTCTGATTTTAGGAATCCAACGTACGCGCGATTCTTTATTATCAAATAGTACCACCGTTCTTTTGAAGCGACGCAAATAAAGCGCCGAAACGAGCCCGCCGGGCCCGCCGCCAATGATTGCGCAGTCATGCGTAAATTTTTGCGCCATCGGTTCTCCTTAAAAAATCGATCAATGAACCCATTATCTATCTAACGAAGTAGCTAAACCTGTGCCAAACTATCATTAAGGAATGGAGGGGTCATGATAGCAGGCTCGAGTGTAGAAATAATTCCGATTTTAAATGATAATTATGTATTTGCTATTTTAAATGCTGAGCGTACTGAAGCCCTTATCGTTGACCCAGGTGATGCCGCACCCGTATTAAAATGGATTAAAGAAAAAAATGTTAAAGTTGTTGGGATATTGTTAACGCACCATCATAACGACCATATAGGTGGCGCGCTGGAATTAAAGACGCGCTATGATGCCGCGATCTACGCGCCCCATAAAAATAAATTGCAAATTCGCTTTGCCGATATTTATGTAAGCCAAGGTCAGACTTATAAAATTAATTCTTTTCATTTTGAAGTCGATGAACTTCCGGGACATACGTTAGGTCACATCGCTTACTGGTTTAAGCAAGAGCACTGGTTGTTTTCGGGTGATGTCTTGTTTGGCTTGGGGTGTGGGCGCTTGTTTGAGGGCACGCCCGAACAAATGTACAATAGCCTACAAAAAATTAAAAATTTACCGATCGATACCAAAGTATTTTGCACGCATGAATATACTGAAACCAACCTTAAGTTTTGCTACCAGCTAAAAGAACAAAAAGATTTCAAAAATTATTTTAATTGGGACGAGGTTTTGCAATACGAAACTAAGCTTAAGGCGCGGCGTCAGCTGAAGCAACCCTCGGTGCCGTTGCAATTAGATATCGAAAATAAAGTGAATCCATTCATGCGCGCCGGTAACATAGAACAGTTCACTTTCATTCGGAATCTTCGCAGTACTTTTTAGCGATTACAATTTTTACAACGACAAATTTTGCTTAAAACCCCAAAAACCGCCTTCAGCGCGGCTACGCACCATTAAAGTGTCTAAACTTTTGACGGATAAACTTTGCGGGTGTTCGAATCTTAACAGCATTAAAAAATCTCTTGGTGACCTATACTAGTCTACGTGAAAGGGGAACTCTTGTGAGAAAAAAAATCTTGTTAGTAGTATTCACATTGTTTTTTTCTAAAAATGTTTTTGCGCAGGCCAGGGAGATCATCAAAGAATTCACTAAAAATATTAATGCCGTTCAGCTTGAACGCCAAAGCGTATACACCCTGGGGAATGCGCCGTTATCTGAAGATTGTACCGTCTTTATGCAAGAAGATTACTTTCTAGGTCCGTTAGGACAAACGGTCATGTCGCAGATGATGAGTTCACCTGAAAACTATAAGTATCTGCTGCACGGAGGATCCGTGAATAAATACTGCCCGAAGTATCCAAATTTAAAAGGACGCGAAAAGGTTTTAGTTTGGGTCATGATTATGACCGTGATGGCGCAATTTGAAAGCACTTGTCGCAAGGGAGCTAGTGGATCCGGTCCCAATGGTACGGCTTATGGATACTTCCAACTTCATGTAGGTAAAGAACAAAATTATAAGGGAGGTAGCGCTTGCCCTAAGAACGCTAGCTTAGATCCCAAATCAGCCACGAAATGCGCGCTGGCGATGTTAGAGAATCAAATGCAAAGAACGGGCGGAGATTTATTTAGTGAATATTCATATTGGGAAGTTTTAATGCCAAGTAAAAAAATTGGTAAAGCTCATCAAATTGCCAACGCTATTAAGCGTTTATCGTTATGTAATCCGAATATGATGTAATTACTTTTTCAGACACGTCAGTTCAATTTGATTTTCGCGGCTCCAAATACTAGCGGTCAATCGATCGCTAGTTTGTTTTAAAAACCCTTCGCCGTAAATGCGGGCCTCGTAATCAGCTAAAAAGGCTTCAACGATAAAATAATTATTTTCTTTTTCGGTCACATAGGCATAGATTCCTTTTGTGGCACCGATGGCGGTTTTTTTATTCACGTGAGTTACGACGGTTGCAGATAACTGCGGTTCCAAATTCAACTTAATCTGACAAGTCATCTCTGCGGCCACCGCGGTCGCCGAGTAAAGCGCGATTAGGCCTAGAATAAAATTCACGTGAACCTCCGGGGTTTCGACAGCCTAGCAACAACGCGCAAGTGTCGGCAAATAAATTGTAGCTTCAGTTTTAAACTTAAATTAGACTTTTCTTATGCGTATAATGATTTATCTTTCCTTACTGATTTTGGGACTTATTTTAAGCTCGTGCGCCAGTCGAGAACATGTATCTGCAGAATATATCGATCAAATTGACAATAATGTAATTCGAAAGCAATCAAAACAGACGGTCGTCTTATTTTTAGTGGACGGGTTGTCGTATGCGACGTTAGAAACCCAATTAAAAATGAAGAACTTGCCCCATATAAAAGAATTTTTCATGATTTCGGAACCCATTTTGAAAGCGCATTCGGTTTTTCCGTCAGTTACGTATTCAAATATTTCATCGTTATTAAAAGAACAGCCTGTGCATCTAACGGGCGCGGTTGGTAATAAATTTTTCATTAAAAATAAATTAAAAAGTTTTGAAACTTTGTCAGACCGACTTGAGTTTACTAATCATATGCATGGGCATAACATCTTTACTAGGCTAGCCGCGCGTGAGGGGCGAACGGCCAGCCTTGATTACGGGCTAGGTGCCGATGCGACCGTTTCAACGCCCTTCGATTTTAATTCGGGCTATGCCGCCAGTCAGACTGATTACCGCTATGTTGATCGCAAAAAAATTGACAGCCTTGAAAATTTATTATTATCAACGAAGCCTGATTATTGGCCCGATTTTATTTTTATTCATTTAGTGGGAATTGATTTTTTAAGCCACGCCCAAGGCCCGCGCGCCGCTGATACAATCAGGCAATTAAAAACGATTGATGAAGATTTGCAGCGCGTGTTTGCGCTATTGAAGCGGGGTGAAAAAAATCATCAAGTCATTTCAATCCTAACCGCAGATCACGGTTTTATTCAAAAGCCTATAAAGAAAATTTCATTTGAACGCTTAGTAGAGCAAGTTGATCAGAAAGTTTTAGCTTTGAACGAAGGTCGTTTTGCGGCGTTTTATTTTCAAAAGACACTCACTGAAAATGAACTGGTAAAGAACGCCGTGAAGGTTTTGGCGGACCGTCATATTGAATTAGTTAGTTTCAAATTCGGCTCAAGAATTCGAATCATAAGTCGCCAGAATGAAATTTACTTTGATTATATAAGCCCGATGAATTGTTCGGCTGAAGGTTTAGCGCTTTCCATCAATGGGCAGTCCGGAGTTTGTAGTGATCAATTACAAAACGAAATTAAGAACGAACCCTATCCATTCCTAATTGAAAATTTAGCGTCGTACTTTAAAGCCGAGCGCCCGCCCGAAATGATTGTGATTCCAAGGCGCGATGTTTCTTTTGATTATCTGGGCGTAGGGTTTCATGGTGGCCCCACCGAAGAAGAAACCATTGTGCCGTTACTATTAAGAAATGCGACGACAAAATATTCAGAGAAAATTCCGCCCCTGTGGGAGATTCTTCGTTTTATTCAGTAAGATTAATTTCGAGAAAAATCAAATGACTAGACTCGGCAAAAATCCTGCCATTGCGGCCATTTACTTATATGTAAATATTATGTAAGTCAATGGGGTTATTTCATAGGCACATCGCGCGAATTCTCGAATAGAGTATAGGTTCAAAGTCTTCTCATTTATTATCTAATGACGATGTTAATCATGACTGATCAGGGGCTTTACTGTCCCGCCGGAAACTTTTTTATTGATCCTTCCAGAGCTGTTGAAAACGCGGTGATCACGCACGCACATAGTGATCACGCCCGGCGCGGCAGTCGAAAGTATTTTACGGTTGATAAAGGTGTTTCGTTATTGAAAGCGCGTATTGGTCAAAATATTACGGTGCAGAGTTTTAAATACGGCGAAGCTTTTTTTATTAACCAAGTTAAAATTTCATTTCACTCGGCCGGACATATTTTGGGTTCGTCGCAAGTTCGCCTCGAGCACGAAGGCCTAGTGTGGGTGGCCTCGGGTGATTACAAGCGCGAGCCCGATCCAACGTGTGCGCCCTTCGAAATTGTTAAATGTGATGTATTTGTTACAGAAGCCACGTTTGGGGCTCCCAGTTTTAAGTGGCCGAAAGAAAAAAACTTAGGCGCCGAAATTTATGAATGGTGGTGCGCTAATGCTGAACTTGGAATGAATAGCGTTCTATTTGCCTATTCACTCGGTAAAGCCCAGCGGGTTTTAGGCGTTCTGCATCCTTACGCAAGTCGGCCGGTATATTGTCATCCGAGTGTAACGACATTAAATGAATGTTACCGCGATGAGGGCGTTGCCCTGGCCGACACATTTTGTTTAAGCCAACTGCATCCACAAAAAAAGTTACAGGGCGAATTATTTTTAGTGCCCCAATCATTTTTAAAAACCGACCAAGCGCGCGTGATAGGTGATCATTATCAAACGGCCTTTGCCTCGGGCTGGATGGCCCCAGGGTCTTCAGGTTATGGCCGGGGAAATTTCGATCACGGCTTTGTAATGTCAGACCATGCCGACTGGAATGATTTAGTTCAAACGGTGCAAGAGACGGGCGCTAAGAAAATATACGTTCAGCACCGCGGTAAGGGTGCGCTGGTGCGACATTTAAAAAATTTAGGATTACAAGCTTTTCCAGACTCAGATTTATTTCCTAAAAATCCTAGCCAGCTGATGCTGTTTTAGGTGCCCATGAAAAAAGTGAAATTAAGTCTTTCCGATTTCGCGCTACCTTCACCCCGTCAGGGAAGTATCGACGCGAACTCAGGTTACGGCCGCGGCGCCTTAGATGGAACCGAAATTCACCAACGCGTGCAACAGGCGAGGGCCTTGGCGGACCCGCTTTATAAAGCCGAAGTGGTGATTGCGCAAACTTTTGAACGCGGGGGCTTTATTTTTGAAATTAGCGGTCGCATGGACGGTTTTTTTAGTCACGCCCAACCTAAAATCGAAGAAATAAAATCAACTTTTAATATTCATGATCTAGCGCGCGAGCTTAAAACTAATATTAACATTCATCCCTACAGCCTGCAGCTGCAAACGTACGGTTATTTTTATTATATTAAAAATAATAAAATTCCGGATTTGGTGATGCATTTGGTTTCAAGCCGCAATTTTGAAACTTATGATTTACCAATTAAACTGAACGTTCCCGAATACGAGGCGTGGTTAAATCGCCGTATCGAAGAATTAGTGGCAGAAGCCATTATCTGTGAAAAAAGAACGAAGCGTCGAAAAAAAGCGGCGGGCGACTTACATTTTCCATTTGCAAAACCACGGGCGGGGCAGGTCGAATTGATTCAGACGATTGAAACCACCATGCAAGATCATCAGCCGATGATGATTCAAGCGCCGACCGGTTTAGGTAAAACGATTGGCGTTATCTATCCGACTTTACAAGAAGCTTTAAAGCGCGGCCAGCGGTTGATTTACGTTACGCCTAAGAACAGTCAGCACGCCGTGGCTGAAGAAGCGGTTCAGCGTTTGCAAAATGAAGGCGCCGGCATCAAGGCCATGACTTTAACCGCAAAAAGTAAAATGTGTTTTAAAAACGAAGCCATTTGTAACCCCGATTTTTGCGAATACGCCCAAGATCATTATACAAAGGTGGCTGAAAATAAATTAATCGAGCAGTTGTCAAAAAAGAAAAACTTAACTTCACGCGTTTTTAAAAAAATGGCTGAAGATTTTAAAGTGTGCCCGTTTGAATTACAAATTGCGGCCTCGGCCGAAGCCGATGCCGTCATTTGCGATTACAATTACGTTTTTGCCCCGCGCTCGACGCTGAGTAAGTTACCGTCGATGAGCATTGATCAACAGGGTAAAGCGAACTTGGTTATCGATGAAGCGCATAATTTACCAACGCGGGCGATGGACTATTACTCGCCGTCGTTATCAACCCACGTTTTAGAATTAATGCGCGAAGAATTAAAAAATATTCCCAAAAAATTTAGAAATGATTTTAGCGAGTTGTTGCAAGAATGTATTTTAGTCGTTAAAGCCAGTGGCCCCCCAGGTTGTACGAAGCCGTGCCCAATCAGAGCGCCGGTGGATGCTTTTTTAGATCACGACGCTAAGTTGCGTGCCTTTCTTTCAACCTATTTAAGTTCAGACGTTGATATTCAACCCCGCGACGTGATTATGCGGCTTTCTTTTTATTGGTCGCAATTTACCGAAGCCCTTGAGTTCGTGACGAGCGGTCGCAAAGAATTCTTCACGACGTTTACGCCCCATCCGGCCATGATCAAAATCACCTGCTGTGATGCCTCAGAAATGTTGAAAAATTGCTACGACGAGTACGAGCAAGTCGTGGCCTTTTCGGCAACGCTTAAACCTTTTAATTTCTACAGCCAATTATCTGGCTTAAGTGAAAAAAAATTAAAAACCGCCGAATTCTCTTCACCCTTTGCTAAAGAGAATCGAAAGATTTTGATCATTCCGCAAATTTCATCAAAATACGCCACGCGCGAACAAAATTACCCGCGCATTGCCGACGCAATTCAAAAAATTGTAAGCGTTAAACGAGGTAATTATTTTGTTTTCTTACCTAGTTTTGATTTTTTAGAACGTGTGCTGTACCAATTTAAAACTCCCGAAAATTATTTGGTGATTCGCCAAGAGCGCAACATGCGTCGGGATGATATTGACCGCGTCATTGAAAGCCTTAAAGATCCGTCCACCGCGCAAATTATTTTTGCCGTACAAGGCGGCGTTTTTAGCGAGGGCGTTGATTACCCCGGCAACATGATTATTGGAGCCTTCATCGTGGGGCCACCGCTACCGCATTTTGATCTAGAGCGCGAGACCATGAAGAATTATTACGACGAACATTATTCAGCCGGTTACGATTACGCGTATACTTTTCCGGCCATGGCTAAGGCCGTGCAAGCGGCGGGCAGAGTCATTCGCAATGAAACCGACCGCGGAATTATCGTACTAATGGATGATCGATTTATACATCGTAACTACGCGCAATCTATGCCGACCGACTGGTTTGATGAAAGCCCACGCGAATTGGTTTCGGAGAGTATTCTGAAAGACGTTACAAATTTTTGGGACTTAAGGCTGCCAATCGTAAAAGAATAGTCACACTTAATGCTATGAGTAAATCATAGACAGAAACTGCGTCGCTTAATATTTGATCGAAGCCAACGGCAAATCAGTTGAACGATACTAAAAAAAAAATTATGGTGTAGTAACTTTTCTAGGAGAAAAAAATGAAAAACATGACTCCACTTGTTCTTAAGGCCAGTGTGCTAACTTCTTTAATCGCGACATTAACTTTTACCGGTTGTGCTAGCGATAATAAAAAAACGGCACAAGGAGCTGGTATTGGCGCGGGCGTTGGCGCAGTGGCCGGTGCCATAATTGGTCATCAGTCGGGCAATCGCGAAAAGGGTGCCGTGATCGGCGGTTTACTTGGTGCCGGAGTCGGTGGCTTAGTCGGACGTCGAATGGATCAGCAAGCTAAAGAATTAGAACAGATAGCGGAGACTCGCCGAACTGACACGGGCTTAGTGACTAAATTAAAAAGTGATATTTTATTTGATACCGGTAAGGCTGATCTAAAGGGTGCGGCTAAAACAAATTTGCAACAAATGGGCGATATCATGAGAAAATATCCTGAAAACGTTTTAACCATCAAAGGTTACACAGATTCAACGGGCAGTGCCACCGTCAACAATGCACTTTCACAGCGACGAGCTGACGCGGTTAGAAATGAATTAGTGGCGGCTGGATTACCGGCAGCTACAATTTCAACTATGGGTCGAGGTGTGGCTGATCCAATTGGTGATAATAAAACTTCTACCGGACGAAAACAAAATCGCCGCGTTGATGTAGAAGTAACGGTTGATGAATCAAAAGTTCCAAAAAAATAGCCCTGAACAAGGCTAAATAAAGATTTAAAAGTTCACCCAAGAAGTTCAGCAGGGGAGCTAACTGAACTTCTTGGGTGATAGTCTTATAATAATTTGTTTTCTAAAAAATATTAGAGCTAGAATCTGATATTACGGGCGGTTGAAACAAAAGTTTCGATAAAACGCGGCGGCATCATATTCTTTAACATGTCGATGGTTGTTCCCATCAAGCCCTCTTCTTTAATTTCTGGTTTCATTTTTTCAAACGCTTCGCCCATGGCGTCGGCTTCTTCATTGGTAAATAAAGCACGACCGGCGGTAAACATTTCTGATTCTTCCTCAGCAATGTGGTGCTCTAAGGCTGCTTTTAATTCACGCGCCGTTACTTTCCAATCGGCATCGATTTTACCTTTTACTTGTAGCGTGCGCAGTAAAGATTCGGCCGCTAAGTGCTCGCTGTAACCGTGCATGCCCAATTTTTTAGAGGCATCAATTAATCTAAATGAATTATAAAATACCGCTTCTTCCGCACGTGAGTGGGGAATTAAAGCATCTCGAATTTTAGCGATCAGCGGACCATGTTGTTTTTCGTCATTGTCAGGCAGACTTAATAATTGATTTAATAACTGCTTGACCTCTTCGTGATCTTTTTTTAACGCTTCATAAATTTGCATATCATATCCTTTCAGTTGGAAAATTTTCGCATTACATTCTTCGACTTTGCAAGTAGGAAGCCATTCGCTAAATGGGTGGCTTCAATACGCTATTCATTGGAGCGAATTTTTCTAATATGGTTTTACTAGGCAATTTCGCCCTAGTTAAGTTCGGTCACGCCACAATTCTAATCAGTTGGGCTCGGTTCAAAATTTTTGCGCAAATCAAATAGACAAGAATTTTTAATGAGCTTTTAATCAAAGGATGAATTCGCAAATTAAAAGTGTTTGGCCGTTTCTAAGTATCCTAACTTCGATGATTGTAATTCAAAGCGGGGCTTCATTAGCTAAAACTTTATTTCCGATAGTAGGACCAGCAGGAACAACTTCGCTTAGGCTGTTTTTCTCGATGATTATTTTATTGGTCGTTTTTCGGCCGTGGCGAACAAGGGTCTCCAAATCACAGTTAAAAACGTTGGCGTTCTACGGTTTTTTCTTGGGTGGTATGAATTATTTATTTTACTTATCAATCGCACGTATTCCGCTAGGCATAGCGGTGGCCCTAGAATTTACGGGGCCCCTGGCAGTTGCCTTACTGGCTTCAAAGCGCGCGCTCGATTTTTTGTGGGTGCTGCTGGCGGTGGTAGGATTATTTTGCTTGCTGCCGTTGACCGAACTTGCGGCACCGCTTGATCTGTGGGGAATATTTTTTGCCTTAGCGGCTGGTGCTTGTTGGGCTGGTTATATTTTATTTGGACAGAAAGCCAGTTTAGAAAATAGTGGTGGCGTAGCAGTCAGTGTAGGAATGATCTTCGCTGCGCTGTTAGTGGTACCCATTGGGATTGTGCAAGTGGGTACCGCACTACTAACGGGGCCGATTTTACTAACGGGTCTGGCGATTGCCTTTCTATCAAGTGCATTGCCTTACTCGCTGGAGATGATTGCACTTAAGGGATTATCTCGCAGTACGTTTAGTATTTTAATGAGCTTAGAGCCAGTGTTCGC
>JACMNA010000042.1 GCA_014378765.1 Bdellovibrio sp.
ACTTCAACAGGTTGAAGTCTGCTTGCAATTAGAGCCGCAAAATGCGGAGTGTCTTATTCAGCGGCTGCGATTGGCGGTAAGGTTGAAAAATAGAAGCCTAAGTGAAAAAACAATGGCAATGCTTGAAGAAGCCATTCCGGGCACAATCGTTGAAAACTGGGCGGCTTTGATCGTAAAAAAACATGAGCCCGATTTTAAATCAAAATCAATAGTGAAAAAATTAACTGAGAAACCATCTGAAGATGTGTTTGTACTGACCACTCTTGAATTAGACCGAGCTTTTGAAGTTAATAATTTTTCTCGCGCAAAAGATGTGATGCAGTATCTTGAAAAAAATTATTCTGATTGGCCCGATCTTATTTACTATAAGCAAAAAATTAACATTGAATCTGCCGAAAATAAAATAATACACTCAACCGAGATCAATACGTTATATTTAGCGCGGTGTAAAAATTTAAGTAAATCAACGGCACGCAAGTATCGTTACGATTTTGAACTCTGCATCAGGGGAAGCCTATGAATTCACTAGCCGTCATTTTACTATTAGTATTATTTTCTGGTTGCGGCATAAAAGGGCCACCCCTTTCACCAGAAAAAGAGGAAACGATTCAATCGCAAAAAAATTGGGATAACGTCGAAAATACGACGCAGCCCAAGCCAGCCGTGCCCAAAATAAAAAAAGTGTTGAAAAGAAAAAATAAATCTACCAATGAAAATTAGTACGCAGCTTATTTCGGGCGCCGGAAACACATTCCATATCACTTGGGCCAATCAAAACCCTGAAATTGAGAAGCTTTCTGCCGAACAAAAAAAGAAAATTGCAGCGGATATTTGCGACCGCAATAAAGCGGATGGATTCATTTTTTTAAAAAAAGAATCAACGTACTCGTGGTGGTTTTATAATAATGATGGATCCGATGCCGAGATGTGCGGAAATGCTACTCGGTGTGTGGGTTATTTTATTAAAAATATTATTGGTGAAGATGGGCCCACGTGGAATTTATTGACCACCGCGGGCCCCATTAAAATAGAAGCGCTTAATTCAGAGTCTTATAAAATTTCAATGACGCCGATAGAAACTTTAAACTCTTCGCATGGCGCATTCTACGACACTGGCGTTCCACATCTTATTCAAGAGCTTGAACGTTTCGGCGATTACCTTCAGAAAAAAAGTGAAGCGGCGACTCTGCGATTTCACAAAGACTTTCAGCCGCGCGGTACGAACGTTACTTACGTTCAGCTTGAAAATGAAGCCAACCGACTGAAGGCCGTGTCGTACGAGCGAGGGGTCGAAAATTTTACTGATGCTTGCGGCACGGGCGCCATGGCGGCGGCAATGTATAATTTGATCAAACGCGGTAGTCAGCAAACTCAAGTTGAAATGCCGGGCGGAACCCTTATGATGGACTTGTCAGATTTAAAAAACCCTCAAATGACTGGCCCCGCCGTCTTGTTAGGAACATTTGAATATGAAATCTAGCGCAAATTTTAATTTTCACGGCGTTATTTCGGCGTTAACGACGCCATTCGTTAATGGCGAAGTAGATTATGGTTCCTTAGAAAAATTAATCACCTATCAAATAAATAATGGCATTAATGGCTTTGTAATCAACGGCACCACCGCAGAAAGCCCTACGTTAACGTGGAACGAGGTCGAAAAAATTTTCGCGACCGCAAAAAAAATTGTTAACGGGCGAATTCCGTTAATTATCGGAACGGGCTCTAACTCGACCGCCCACACAATTGAACTAACTAAAAAAGCTGAAGCCCTTGGCGCGGATGCGGCCCTGGTTGTTGTGCCTTATTATAATAAGCCCCCGCAACGTGGCTTAGTTAAACATTTTGCGGCGGTGGCAAAAAGCACCCAGCTGCCGATCATTTTATATAATGTACCGGGACGAACAATTACGGCGATGTCAGCGGAGACAATTAAAAATTTGTCTGAAATTAAAAATATTATTGGTATAAAAGAAGCCAGTGGCGACATCGCATTTGACGAACAACTAAAAAAAGAATTACCGAGCGATTTTTTATTGCTTTCGGGTGACGACGGAACCTATTTACCATTTTTAAAATTAGGTGGGCATGGGATTATTTCTGTTATGTCGAATTTAATTCCCAAGGCGGCAGTTCAATGGACCCAGACTGGGGCGGCCGGAAAGTATGCTGAAGCCGAGACAGATTTTAAAAAATATAAAGAATTAATTAACTTAATGTACGTTGAGCCTAATCCGATCCCCATTAAGTGGATGCTTTATAATATGGGCATTATCAAATCGCCCGAATTAAGGTTACCCCTTGATACATTAGCGGATGCCCACTTCGAAAAAATAACACATGAAATGAAAAGCCTAGGTTTGTTGTGAAAAAAACGATGAATCCGAAAGAATTTAAAATTGGTCTTTACGGCGCGTCAGGCAAGATGGGTCAAGCGATTGAGCAATTACTAATCGAAGACAGCACCCTTGTGCCGTACTTAGCAATTGGTAAGTCGCCGTCGAAAGTTTTTTCAATTTCTGCAAAAGATCTTAATCAAATCGAAGAAGAAATATTAGAAGACATCGATGTTTGGATTGATTTCACTTCAGCCGAAGGTTTACAAAATCTTTTAGCTAAAACTCAAAAACTTAAGACGGCAGTTGTGTCTGGCTCGACTGGTTTAACTGATAAAGACTTTGCTAATTTAAAAAAAGAGTCAGCGAAACGCCCGTTATTTTGGGCTTCAAATCTAAGCCCCGGCTTGTGGGCCTTTAGACAAGCCATGAAAAGTTTTAATTTAATATCTGATTTTGATTTTGCAATCGATGAAACTCACCACACGCAAAAAAAAGATCGTCCTAGTGGCACGGCCCAAACTTTACAAGCGGATCTAGAAAAAATTATTCAAAAAAAAATCGAAACGCCGGCTAGCTTTAGGCTTGGTGGAGTTTTTGGAATACACACGGTGCACGCGGCATCAGCCAATGAAGTTATTACGATGCAACATCAAGCTTTAAATCGATCGGTCTTTGCCGCGGGCGCACTGCAAGCGGCGCGGTGGGTGGTGAAACAAAAGCCTGGCTCGTACTCGATGGAACATTTATTTTCAAACAAAGGGGTATAGCATGAAATTTTTTATTGATTCAGCAGACGTAAACGAAATTAAACAAGCCAATGAGCGCGGTTGGGTTGATGGCGTAACAACAAATCCAACGCTAATTGCCAAGTCGGGCCGATCGTTTGAAGAAGTTATTAAAGAAATATGTAAATTAACAACGGGCCCCGTGTCGGCCGAAGTGATTTCGCTTAAAGCAGATGAAATGGTTAAAGAAGGAAAAGCTTTAGCAAAATGGGCCTCAAATGTCGTCGTTAAAATTCCGATGTGCGAAGATGGAATGATTGCCGTAAAAAAATTAACCGCCGAAGGTATAAAAACGAATGTAACGTTAGTATTTTCTGTGATGCAGGCGTTGCTCGCGGCCAAAGCGGGCGCGACGATGGTGTCGCCTTTCGTCGGTCGACTAGATGATATTGGAACCGATGGCATGATGATGGTTAGTGAAGTTATTCAAGTTTATCGTAACTACGATTTCGCCACTGAAGTACTAGTTGCCTCGGTGCGAAGTCCGATGCATTTGCAAAGTGCCGCCTTAATGGGGGCCGATATTGCAACGATTCCATTTAAGGTTATGCAGACAATGACGGGCCATCCGTTGACTAGCAAAGGTATTGAAATGTTTTTAAGTGATTGGAATAAGGCGCAGAGTAAGTAAAGGTAAGTGATGATGCAAAATCAGCCGTTACGAAAACTGATTTCAATGAATCTGATTTGGGTTAGTCTGATATTTTCGGGCTGCCAAACTGGTGTGATTATTTCAGAATCCAACCTTTCGGTCTCGGATCACCGAAAAGCAATAGTGGCGGCAATTGGCGAAGCACGCGTGGTCAGCCAAAATGGTCGAGAACTTTCCTCTTACTTTCATGATTTAAAATTTAAATATTTAGAGGTAACTCCAACCACTAAACGCCGCTATTACACTAAAGCCCTTATTCTGGGCGCGCGTAGACCTTATGACGTGGCCATTGAAGTTCACATCGAAGAAAGAGACCCCGACACTAACGTTTTTCAAGACGTTGGTCTTGATGATGATTTGGGTCTAGTTAGAGCGAAGGCGGTTCGCGAAATGCTTAACCAAAGTCGCGACCATACACATACCATTGACGGAACCAACCCTTTCTAAATATCCTGTATGAGTAGTCAAGGAGACCTTTTTGTCATCTGCCGTTGCCATGTTATTATTGATTATTCCCGCGTTCTTTTTTTACTCACCGACGGTTGAGAAAAATCGCGTGGTTACTATTCAGCGCGCAATCGTGATTACTCAAGAACGAAAAACACCGGCCTATTATTTATACCAACAAGCTCAAAATAATGAAGCGCCCCCAATTTCGCAGCCAGCTATGACGACATACTTGAGTACTCAAAGTTATATTCCGAACGAAGAAGCTGTGGCCGTAACAGAAATGAAAGTAAGCCGACGCGAAGTTGCTTCAGAAGTTGATGCTGGATTTCAATCTGAAAATAAAGCACCAATAGTTTCAACGGTTCTTAATGAATCCTATGCAAATTCAGCGATTAATTTTACGGCAGAAGAGGTTACGCCGACCCCCTCGCCATCAAAAAAATGGGCTACGGTGCGTGGCAAATTTGAATTAATCGAAGGCGTTGGAATAGTTGATCATTTCATTGAACTCAAGCGTATCGAAGAAGGACAAGTCCGTGAAGTTGGAAAAATTGATTTAAAAGCGGGAACTTATTCGATCGATATCGAATCACCGCAAGGTTTTTTAGTGGCAAAAATTACGGATCGAAGCGGAACTGAGATCGGCACTGACCAAGAAAGAATAATAAATTTACAAAGTCGCGGAGCCTATTTTGAAGGTCCATTCATTCGCGTGGGCCGGCCAGCCACAATCGCCGCGAACCCAGATATTCCCGCGGTTGCTTCAGCCACCAGGCTGAGGGGCTTGGGGCGCGCCCCGCTAACCAGACCAGCTTTTGCAACAACGTTTTTTTCTAATCAACACACGCTCGATAACCCGACCGACGCGTATTCGAATATTTCGCGAAACTCCTCGTCGGTCGCTCACGTAGTTGATGTTAACTTAATTTATAAGACAATGGTTTCGATTCGCCAAACAAGTGATGAAACCGAAACGCCACTTTTTACCAACAAATGGGTACAAGGCGTATTAGCTTATATTTCTGATCAACAGAAGATCGAATTTAAATCGCAATCAGCCCCCATTTTATTGGGCCGAGTCTTGGTCAATAATAAACCGGTTACGGGCGCGCAAGTTCAAATAGAAAATCATCCAAGTATTTACCCTATTTATTTCGATCACTTTATGATTCCTAATTTTAAGCAAACCGAAACTTCTGAAAACGGATATTTCATGTTTGTGGGTCTTGAAGAAGTGGCTTACACCGTTGCGGCCTTCAAACAAAATAAAATGTTGGGCTACCAGATGTTCGTGGCTGAAGAAGATGTAATTTCATTTCAAAATATAATCTCATCACCGGCGCCACGATCGGCCATTGCGCGCACCTTTGATGCGTTTACCGGCGCGCCCGTTGAAACAGATTTAATTATTCCAGATATTGAAGAAATTGTTCAAACCACTTTAGGCACCAGCGCCTACCGCACCAATAACACCGCCGGCGTAGCCATATTTTTAGCGCGTTCGAATGAAACTAACTATTTACCAATACGTTATTTTCAAGATGCCAGAAAAGATTTTGCCCACATTCCCATGCTACAAGAAGCTTGGTTAAAGCAAATGCAAAAATCAAAATTAATAAACGATGTGCCTGAAACTGGAATGATTGTTGGTTTCGTGCCCGAACTTCACTACGAAATGTACTTAGCTCGGGATGGTTACAGTAAAGAAAACGTGGTGTATTTCGATCAGCACGGACTAGTCGTCGCGGCGCCCGTCGTTGGTGGTGGATTTGTATTATTTAATGTTCCGATGGGCGTTAATGAAGTGATTGTTCAAGAGAAAAATTCAGATCGAATTTTTTCGCAAGTTTTTGAAGTGCGGATTAATCAAGTGAGCGCTGCGCACT
Source organism: Bdellovibrio sp. (assembly GCA_014378765.1). GTDB lineage: Bacteria > Bdellovibrionota > Bdellovibrionia > Bdellovibrionales > Bdellovibrionaceae > Pseudobdellovibrio. The sequence goes on from JACMNA010000042.1 coordinate 6,110, forward strand.
TTTCTGAGTAACAAATTTTTTAAAAAATTCTCCGCGATCTTCAAAATTTTTAAATTCGTCTAAACTAGTTCCGCCGGGGCTTAATAGTACGACGTCACCCGCTTGCGCACTTTGATAGGCATGTTCAAGCGCTTCGATTAGTTTCGAAAAATAGGGGCCGCTTAACTGCGATTTATTTTTCGCAAGCTGCCCGCAGGCGCCAAAAAATAAAGGAATAATTTGTGGAACCGCTAAGTGAGCTAATTGCTCCCAAGGTAAAGTTTTATCTTTTCCACCCAGCAATAAATAAAGCTTAGCGCTGTTAGTTAAGCTTTCTAGACACCCTTGGGCCGCCACCTCAACTGAGTCCATCGACGTAGCTTTGCTATCATTGATGTACTTAACCCCTTTAATCGTGTTAACAAATTCTAACCGATGCAATAGACCCTTAAACTGCGCCATTGCCGTTAAACTTTCAGCGCTAAAGCCCGCCGCTTTTGCGAGTTCAGCGGCAATGGCGAAATTATCTTTATTATGCGCGCCGATTAACAACACGCTTTTTAGCAATTCTTTGTCTTCAAAGGTTTCTGCACTTACTTCTTGGTAAGCACACTTTGCAAGCTTTGCGAATTGAACGGCATCTTCTGAGGTTTTATTAATAAAACAAATCTGCTTAGTCGCATGGGTAATCTGAAGCTTGGTGCGATAGTATTCTTCTAAACTTGCATAGCGCTCTAGATGATTGGCCGAAAGAAAGGTAATGGCCGAAAATTCAAATTCTAGGTGCGCGCAATTTTCAAGTTGGTAACTAGAAAGCTCAAGTATAATCCAATGCGCTTGGGTGCGGCCGTTTAAAATATCAATCGCGTATTGGCAAAAAGGTGTTCCCAAATTTCCACCCACGAAAGCATTTGGATCATCAGTTAAAGCACTCGCACCAATCAGCGAGGTTACGGTGCTTTTTCCAACCGAACCAGTTACGCCAATTAATTTTTCAGTAGTTAGCACCGAAGTAGCCAACGTTAGCTCGGACGTGACTCTAGCTCCGGTTGCAGCTATTTGCTGAATCCAATTTGTGTTTAATGAAACGCCCGGTGATACGACTAAAGTTCGCGGAAATAAATTTGTTAAGTCGGTTGGCTGGGTCACATGTTTATAGCCAAGGGGCGACGCCTTCTTATCATCGTACGTGATTATGTCGGCGTCTTGATAACCAGCTAATTTTAAAAAACTAACGGCGGCTAAACCACTTTTACCTAGACCAATAACCGCAATTGGCGTTTTTAAATTTTTAACCCACGACGTAGTATTAAGCATTTTGTAAGTTAATCAGAAATATGAAATAATGTCACTGTGAGTTTAATCTATACGGCCATCATTAGTGATTTGCATTTAACCGATCCCGAGCCCGCTCGTCATCGGGCCAAGGCCAAAAATCCGCTTTGGAAAAAGTTTAAAACAAAAGAATTTTTTTTAGATGAAACATTGGTGCAGTTTCTTTCCCACATTCAAGAACAATCTCAAGGCCATAAAGTAGAGCTTATTTTAAACGGTGATATTTTTGATTTTGATAGTGTCATGTCATTACCAGATAATCCCATTTACCCGATAAGCTGGCTCGAAAAACGCCGCGGCCTTTTTCCGAAACAAGAAAAATCTCTGTTCAAAATCAATGTCATTCTTGAAGAGCATCAAGTTTTCGTCACCGCTTTAGCGGAGTTCATCAGAAACGGAAACGACGTCGTCATTATTCCGGGTAATCACGACGTTGAATTACATTTTCCCGATGTGCAAAAAGCCATTCGAAATTCACTCCAACTTGATGATGAACAAAAGCTGCGCCTAAAATTTGCTGATTGGTTTTATATTAGCAACAAAGACACCCTTATCGAACATGGGCATCAACAAGATCCTTATTGCATGTGTGAAAATCCGCTGAACCCTTTCTTATTAGACTATAACGAGCTATCGATTCGCTTGCCTTTTGGCAATGTAGCGTGCCGCTATATCATGAATGGGCTTGGGCTTTTTAATCCCCACGTCGAAAAAAATTATATTATGTCGGTTGGTCAGTATTTAAAGTTTTTCTTTAAATACTTAATCACCACGCAGCCTTTAATTATTTGGACCTGGTTTTGGGGCTCGGTTGTTACCTTGTGGCACGTAACGGCTGACCGTTTTTCTGAACCTTTCAAAAGTTCTATCAGCCACGAAAAACGGGTCGATGAAGCAGCCGTTCGGGCGCAAGCGACTCCCGCGATCGTGCGAGAGCTGCAAGAATTATTCGTATCGCCCGCGACGAATGATCCAATTCTAATTGCGAAAGAGCTGTGGCTGGACCGGTTGTTTCTTATCATTTTTGGTTTCGGGGTCGTTTACGTTTTTGTTTCTTTTTTAAAATCTTATTTAGGCATTTCACTTTTTTGGATTTTTTTACCATTGGCCCTGATGATTCCATTTTTTCTTTTTTACGCGCGCTCGGTTACCTCACTTGTCGGTGAATACAAAGAACCTAGCGAGTCACTCTTAGCGAAACAATCCGAAGTTGCGGGAGTTCGTCGCGTCGTTTACGGCCATACGCACATCGCCCGCCATGAATTTTACGGTGTTGTTGAACATTTAAACTCTGGCTCGTGGTCGCCCGCATTCACAAATGTGGAGTGCACCGAAACCATCGAAAAAAACACTTATGTGTGGATAACGCCCACAAATGAAGAAACCTATTCTCGAAAAGCAGAACTGCTGCAATTCGCCAAAAAATGATAGTGCTTAGAATAGTGCTCAGATCGCGTAGATGCGTAGCGCCAAGACCAGCGTTTGTTTGTCATCCGCCAAGTCGTATGTAACGCTTTTCAAGTCAGAATAATAATAATTGGAGGCATTATGGCTGAAGTTTTAGTAGTTACTAGCAAAGTTAAGAAATACATAAAAGAAAAAGGCGAAATGAACACATCGGCAGAAACTATCGACATGCTTTCAAAAGCAGTTGAGCGTCTTTGCGCAAAAGGCATGGAAGCAGCCAAAGCTGACGGCCGCAAAACTGTAATGGCTCGCGACATCATCATCGACCACATCTAGTTCTTGTTTTTTACATATTATTTATTGAAAACCCAGCTGAGAGGCTGGGTTTTTTTATTTGGCCAGCGCTTGAAGCTCTTCCCAAGAAATCATTGCCACACCAAGTGATTCGGCCTTATCAACTTTAGATCCGGGGTCATCACCGACCACTAGATAGCTTAGTTTCGATGAAACTCCCGACAAAAGTTTCCCACCATTTTGTTCAATAAAGGCCTGAGCCTCATCGCGCTTAACTGGAAGGGTGCCAGTAACTAAAAAGCTATTCCCAGAAAGAGATCCCGTTGAAGAGCGTTTTGGTTTCTCAAATTCAATTCCCAGTTTAACAAGCTCGCGCACTTCTTTTTGACTGCGCTTTTGCTTAAGCCAATTTAGAATTGATTCAGAAACTTTGGGGCCAATCTCCGGAATGGTTTCTAACTCTTCTTGTCTAGCATCTAAAAAAGCGTCGATCGTTCCAAAATGATCGGCGATGAGCTTTGCCGTTTGCTCGCCGACGAAACGAATTCCTAAGGCGTAAATAAATCTAGCCAAGGTGGTTTTTTTACTAGCCTCAAGGCTCTTCAGAATATTTTCTACTGATTTTTCACCTTGGCGCTCTAGATTCTTTAACTGAGATTTTTTTAACTTATACAAATCAGAAAAAGTTTCGACTAAGCCTTCGGTGACAAACGCATCAACCAGTCTTTCCCCAACTTTTTCAACATTCATTGCGCGACGTGCAACGAAATGTTTAAGTGATTCAACCATGACAGCTTTACAGAACGGATTCGGACATCTTAAGACGGCATCCTCTTCTTCTTTAACCGCTTTTGTTCCGCAGCTGGGGCAATTTGCTGGTAACTTAAAAGGTTTAGAATTGGCGAGGCGTTTTGACAAAACCACTTCTACGACTTCAGGAATAACATCGCCCGCGCGTTGAATAACGACTGAATCACCAACGCGAACATCCTTACGATCGATTTCATCTTGATTGTGTAATGTAGCACTTGTGATTGTAACGCCGCCCACTTTAATCGGCGCCATGATGGCAACCGGAGTTAAGGCGCCGGTGCGCCCGACTTGTACTTGAATTTCTTCAATAACAGTTTCGGCTTGGGTGGGTTTAAATTTCGCGGCCGTCGCCCACCGTGGTGATCGGGCAACCAAACCTAAATCTTCTTGTAGGGCTAGCGAATTAACCTTCACAACGATGCCATCGATATCAAATTCTAATTTGGGTCGTTTTTTTTCTATTTGGTGGTAATAGCTGACTACATCATCAACTTCTTTGGTGAGACATATTAGATCATCGGGCAAAACCGGTATGCCCAGGTCTTTAAACTTTTCTGAAATATTTTTTTGCGAAGTGAAAGAAATTCCTTCGTACTCGCCTAGCGCGTATGCGATGAACTTAAGTGGACGACTGGCCGCAATTTTTGGATCAAGTTGTCGTACGGTGCCGGCCGCGGCATTGCGGGGATTTGCGAATAAAGGCAAGCCTTGTTCTTCGTTTTTTTCATTCATCGTTACGAAATCTTCTTTGTAAATCAACACTTCGCCGCGAACTTCTAATAACGCGGGGGGTTTTTGAGTTTTTAACTTTAGCGGAATCGATTTAATTGTTTTTATATTATGGGTAACGTCTTCGCCAACTACGCCATCTCCCCGCGTGAGAGCTCGAATTAAAGCACCCTTCTCGTAAACCAGCTCCATTGAAAGACCATCTAGTTTTAATTCGACGAAGTACTCAATTTTTTGGGTGGATTCTTTTTCAAACCGTAAAAATTTTTTTACGCGGTCATTGAAGTCCAAAATATCTTCCGGTGAATAGCTGTTGCCTAACGATAACATTGGCTTTCGGTGTTGCACTTTTTTAAAAACCGAAATGGCATCGCCCCCAACGCGTTGGGAAGGAGAGTCCCAGCGATCCAGGCCTTGGTTTTCGGCCTCTAGTTTCAAAAGCTCGGCAAAAAGTTTGTCGTATTCAAAATCAGTAATTTCAGGCTTATCTTTGCTGTGGTAAAGGTGGTCATGATGACGAATCTGAGTTTTTAACTCTGCATGACGGGCTGAAATTGCCGAAATTGATTGGTGCGGGGTCTTTTTGGGCATGCATCTGGTGTACCACAGAATCTGGTAAAACGGCTAGCCACTTTGAGTCTTGCAGCTTGAAGAAAGTTAGGTTTTTTACTACTGTCTAGGCTTCCAAACTAAAGGAACACCATGATTGATCAAAAAACAATCGAACATATTGCAAAACTGGCGCGGCTCAAAATCACAAGCGAAGAAGCCGTTGCTTACGGCGAGCAACTTTCTAAAGTCTTATCTCACTTTCAAAAAATCTCCGAAATTAATACCGATGGGGTTTTGCCATTAGTGACGCCAAGTGAAATCGAATTCTTCGCACGTGAAGATGAGGTCAAAAAAGAATATACGGCCCAGCAAATGGTCGCGAACGCTCCCGAAAAGGCCGGCAACCTGTTTAAGGTTCCTCCCGTCGTTTAAATTATTTCACTTCCACAAGAAGGTTACATGGATTTATTACAAGCAAGTATCAAAAGCGTTAGCGATGCCGTTAAAGAAAAGAAAATTTCAGCTGCCGAAGTTACAAAATTTTTCTTGGCGCGAACCGAAAGGCTGAATCCGCAATTAAATGCTTTTATCATGATGAACGAAAACGCCTTGGCCGAAGCGCACGCCATTGACAATAAAATCCAAAAAGGCGAATCGGTGGGGCCGCTGGCCGGGGTTCCGTTTGGAATAAAAGATTTGCTTTGTACCAAAGGAATTCGCACGACGGCGGCCTCAAAAATTTTAGAAAACTTTATTCCACCCTATGATGCAACCGTAGTGACGCGATTAAAAAAAGCGGGCGCCATCATAACCGGAAAATTAAACTTAGACGAATTCGCAATGGGCTCAAGCAATGAAACTTCTTTCTACGGAAAATGTAAAAATCCGTGGAATCCAGATTACGTTCCCGGAGGCTCAAGCGGGGGCTCGGCGGCGGCGCAATCCGCCAGAATGACAATGGGGACGATCGGCACCGATACGGGCGGATCTATTCGCCAGCCCGCAAACTTTTGCGGAATCGTGGGCATAAAGCCTACCTATGGACGAGTCAGCCGCTATGGAATTGTGGCATATGCCTCATCGCTAGATCAGGCGGGGCCCATGGTTTCAACCGTTGAAGACGCGGCACTTACGTTGGAAGTTATATGTGGAAAAGATGAAAAAGATTCGACGACGTCATCAAAAACAACCCCGGCATTTTCAAATAATTTAACGTCAAACGTAAAAGGAATGAAGATCGGGTTATTAAAAGAATACACCGGTGCAGGCAACCTTGATGTCGAAGTTGAAAAAAATTATTTAAATGCAATTGTCGAATTAAAAAAAGCGGGCGCAGAATTTTTGGAAGTTTCTGTGCCGCTTACTGAATTTGCCGTGCCAATGTATTATTTGATTGCGGCCAGTGAAGCCTCATCGAACTTAGCCCGTTATGATGGGGTAAAGTACGGCTTTCGTTCAAAGTTTAATGACCTTTCTTCCATAAACTTAGATGCTTTCTACGCGCAAACGCGTGGCGAAGGTTTTGGCGCTGAAGTTAAGCGGCGAATTATGCTTGGTACCTATTGTCTTTCGTCAGGCTATTATGATGCTTATTATAATAAAGCCTGCCAGGTCAGAAGATTATTACGCGAACAGTACCTAGAAGTTTTTAAAAAATGCGACGCCTTACTAAGTCCCGTAACCGTCTCGCCCGCTTTTAAAATCGGGGAACGAGTTTATGATCCATTAACAATGTATCTCAACGATATTTTTACAACGGCGACTAATTTAGCCGGCCTACCGGGGTTAAGCGTGCCCTTCGGATTATCATCAAGTGGTTTACCAATTGGAATTCAATTAACGGGATCGCATTTCGAAGAACAAAAAATATTAAATATTGCCAGTGCGCTTGAAACCGCATCAAGCGTGAAAGGAAAGGTGCCGCTTGTCTACTAATTCAAGCCCGGCGTACAAGCCTTACCAAATTCGCGGCTATGAAGCAGTAATTGGTATTGAAGTTCACGTGCAGCTTAAAACGCAGTCTAAAATATTTTGCCCCGATGCCACGAATTTTGATTCGGGAGATAATGAAAACACTTCGCCGGTAAGCGTAGGCATGCCCGGCGCGCTTCCCGTGATAAATAAAAAAGTAGTCGATTATTCAATTAAGACCGGATTAGCCTTGGGTTGTCAAATCAGACCCGTTTCAGTTTTTGCTCGCAAAAATTATTTTTATCCGGATCTGCCGAAAGGCTACCAAATTTCGCAGTATGATCAGCCTATTTGTGAACATGGTGAAATTAAATTTTTTGTGGGCGATTATTTAAAAACGGTTTCGATAACTCGCGCCCACATGGAAGAAGATGCCGGAAAATCTATTCACCAAGGCGACTACACACTAATTAACTATAACCGCGCGGGTATTCCGCTGCTTGAAATAGTTTCGGGGCCCGACATGCAATCGCCGCAAGAGGCCGCCGAATACGGAAGAACAATAAGACAAATTGTGCGTTACCTTGACGTGTGTGATGGAAATTTAGAAGAAGGCTCTTTGCGCTGTGATTGCAACGTCTCGGTCAGAAAAATTGGGGCAAAGACATTAGGAACCAAAGTTGAGATTAAAAACATCAACTCATTTCGTTTTATCGAAAAAGCCGTTGAATACGAAATTGACCGCCAGATAGATGAAGTCGAGGCCGGCAAAACAATTATCCAAGAAACCCGGCTTTACGATCCCGATAAAAACCGAACATTTTCAATGCGCACAAAAGAGAACGCACAAGACTACCGTTATTTTCCTGATCCTGATTTATTGCCAATTGTTGTTAGCCCAGAGCAAATCGCGACAATTAAAAAAACTTTGCCCGAGCTTCCTGCCTCGCGTGCGTTGCGTTTCCAAGAAAAGCTTGGCTTAACGAAATACGACACCGATGTTTTAACCGCCGAAAAAGAAATAGCCGACTACTTTGAACTTACGGGTTCACAGGCTGGTAATTATAAAGCAGCCGCAAACTGGGTGATGACCGATGTCACGCGCGAGCTCAATGCAAGTCAAACTTCAATTAACGACTGTCCGGTGCGCGCTCAGCATTTGGCAGATTTAATTAAACTCATCGATCAAGGGACTATTTCTGGTAAAATTGCAAAAACAGTTTTTATTGAAATGTGGAAGACCCGCCAAGAGGCTAAAACAATTATCGAGGCAAAAGGTTTAGTGCAAGTCTCTGATTTCGGCGCGCTTGAAAAAATAATTGACGAAATTAT